>NZ_JBHVUQ010000018.1:0-68329 GCF_042884105.1 Streptomyces sp. NPDC058157 | reverse complement strand
CGTCGGGGGTACTGGCTTCGCTGGAGGCGCTGCCGACGGGGGCGGGGGCGCTGCCCGCGGGGGCGCTGCCGGCGGGGGTGGCGTCGGTGCCGTCGGCGGCTTCGCTGTCGGGTGTGGGGGGCGCCGTGTCGTCCTCGGCCTCCTCGGTGTCCTCGGCCTCCTCGCCGTCCTCGGCGTCCTCGCTGTCCTCGCCGTCCTCGGCCTCCTCGGCCGACGGGTCGCTGCTGTTCCTGTCGGAGGAGCCGTGCGCCTCCGTCCAGCTGGTCCGCATCACCCTGGCGGCGGGTGACGCCGACGGGGCCCGTACGGCGGTGCGCGCGGCCCGGCGGCTGGCGGAGGCCAACCCCGGCGTGGCCTCCCTGGCGGCGTTCGCCACGCAGGCCGCGGGGCTGATGGACGGCGACCCGGCGGCCCTGGCGGCGGCCGCCGAGGCGATGCGGGAGGGCCCGCGGCGGCTGGCGGCGGCCTCGGCCCTGGAGGACGCCGGGGCGGCGGCGGGGGCCGCGGGGGCCGGGCTGCTGGAGGAGGCCCTGGCGGCGTACACGGGGATGGGGGCCCGGCGGGAGATCGCCCGGGTGCGGCGGCGGCTGGAGCGGCTGGGGCCGGGGGCCGGAGCGTCGGCGGCCGGGGCGGCGGCCGGGCCCGGCGAGGCCGCGCTGCGGGAGCCGGACGTGGAGCTGACCCCGTCCGAGCTGAGGGTCGTACGGCTGGTGGTGGAGGGGCTGACGAACCGGGCGGTGGCCGACCGGCTGTTCCTCTCCCCGCACACCGTGGACACCCACCTGCGGCACGCGTTCGCGAAGTACGGGGTGAACAGCCGGGTCGAGCTCGCGCGAGCGTTCCTGGCCGGCGGCCGGACAGGGTGACGAGCGCAACACCGGGGCCGTCGCCGCTTCCCCCCGCCCGCTGGATCCGCAGGTCCAGCGGGCGGGCGGCCGCCGTTTCCAAGGGTGGACGGGGACGGCACCCGTCCATCACGTGAAGCGGGGAGCGAATCGGGCATTTCCCTCCCCCGTCTCCTGCCGGAATGCCCAAGCGGAGGATCGGGGAGGCCCGTAAGCTCCCGTCATGCAGGTGATCCAGTCAACGAAACTCGCCAATGTCTGCTACGAGATCCGCGGACCCGTCCTCGAAGAGGCGATGCGGCTCGAAGCGGCAGGTCATCGCATCCTCAAGCTCAACACCGGCAACCCCGCGGCCTTCGGCTTCGAGTGCCCGCCGGAGATCCTTGAGGACATGCTCCGCAACCTGGGCAACGCCCACGGGTACGGGGACGCGAAGGGCCTGCTGTCGGCCAGGCGCGCGGTCATGCAGCACTACCAGACCAAGGGCATCGAGCTCGGCGTCGAGGACGTCTACCTCGGCAACGGCGTCTCCGAGCTGATCCAGATGTCGATGCAGGCGCTGCTCGACGACGGCGACGAGGTACTGGTCCCCGCCCCCGACTACCCGCTGTGGACGGCCTCGGTCAGCCTGGCGGGCGGCACGGCCGTGCACTACCGGTGCGACGAGCAGTCCGACTGGATGCCCGACCTGGCGGACATCGAGCGCAAGATCACCGACCGCACCAAGGCGCTCGTGATCATCAACCCGAACAACCCCACCGGCGCCGTCTACGACGACGAGATGCTGCGGGGCCTGACGGACATCGCGCGCCGCCACAACCTGATCGTCTGCTCCGACGAGATCTACGACCGGATCCTCTACGACGGCACCACGCACACGAACACCGCCGCCATCGCGCCCGACCTGCTGGTCCTCACCTTCAACGGCCTGTCGAAGAACTACCGCGTCGCCGGTTTCCGGGCCGGCTGGATGGCGGTCTGCGGCCCGAAGAAGCACGCGGCCTCGTACATCGAGGGCCTGACGATCCTGGCGAACATGCGCCTGTGCGCGAACATGCCCTCGCAGCACGCGGTGGCCACCGCGCTCGGCGGCCGGCAGTCGATCGTGGACCTGGTGCTCCCGGGCGGGCGGCTGCTGGAGCAGCGCGACACGGCGTACGACCTGCTCACGCAGATCCCGGGCGTGACGTGCGTGAAGCCGAAGGGCGCCCTGTACCTGTTCCCGAAGCTGGACCCGTCCGTCTACAAGATCAAGGACGACCGGCAGATGGTCCTCGACCTGCTGCGGGCCGAGAAGATCATGGTCGTGCACGGAACGGGCTTCAACTGGCCCGAGCCCGACCATTTCCGGATCGTCACGCTGCCCAACGCGAAGGACCTCGCGGACGCGGTCACCCGCATCGGCCGCTTCCTGGACGGCTACGGCCAGCACTGACGGGGAGGGGTGCGGGGGCGCCGGCGTCCCAGAGTCCGGATACAGCTCAACTTTAGAACGGATCCAAGGTAGGATGGTCTCCTGACCCCGCAGGAGGCCTCCTCATGTACGAGCCGATCCGCTCCAAGTCGGCCGTCCACGACGTGGACGGCAGCCACAGCGCACCCCAGTACCCGCACAGCAGCCGCGGCGAAGCCCTGGACATCCAGCTCGCCGGACACCTCGCGGCCCTGCTCGCCGTCACCGACGAGCTCGGCCTCGAGGACGGCGGCGCGGCCCGCATCGCGGAGCAGGTGGCCCGCCTGCGCGGCTCGCGGCCGCTGCGGATCGCCTACCCGTCCCTCTCCGACGGCGCCGACACCGCCACGCTGCACCGCCGCGCCCACGACCTCGCCGCCCGCGCCCTCCTCGTCGCGGCCTCCCGCGCCGACACCGCCGTGGCCATCCTCGCCGCCCAGCGCATGGACACCCACGCAGCCGCCGCCACCCCGGCCGGCACCCCCTGACGGCCCCGGTCCGGGGCCGCGGAGGCTCCGGACCGGGCGCCATACACTCGCGGGCCCTGCACCGCAGTCGTGGCGCGGGCCCGCAGACACCCCGCGCCGCAGTCGTGGCCCGGGCCCGCCATCTCCCCCTCGAGGGGCCCCGGCCGAGGGGCGATTGCCCACCCGCCTCCCCGGGTGCGGGCCGGTGGGTGGGCTTCCCGGCATCCCGCCGGACGGGGACGGGACAGCGGACCGGTAGCGGGGATGGTCGGGACCTCAGCGAGCGGTCTCAGAGATGCCTTGGGGCTTTCCCGTCAGTCCCACTGTCCTTCCGGTTCGGGCCGCCCTGTCAAGGGCGCTCCCTCCGGTCGCGTCGCTTCGCGATGGCCTTCGGCCACCCTTGACAGCCCGTCCCGCCCCGGAAAGACAAGGACTGCCGGGAAACCCCCAAAAGGACGGCACGGTCCTACCTTGGCCATCCGGCTCCCTCAGCGATCAGGCGGGGAGGTCGGGGGCTGCCTCGCCGGGCATCCGGGGCGCCATGAATCCCCTCCGGGGCTGCCCTCCGCCCCAGATCGCTACGCGCTCCTCCCGTCTCAGCGTCTACCGCCCGCCTGGGGTCGCTACCTGCACGACATGCCGACGAGAAGGGCATCCGAAGCCGGTGGGCGCGACAAATCGCTACGCGCTCCTCGAATTTCGGCGTCTGGCCGCCGCCTTGGGCTCATACCTGCACCAAATGACGAAGAGACCGGCCTGCGGAACACCCGGGCGCAGCAGATCGCTACGTGCTTCCCTGGTCTCGGCGCCTGTGAGCCGTCTGGGGCTGGTCATAAGCGGGCTGGACGTTGGTGACTGCCGTGGTGAACTCGCGGCCGGAGGCGTTGCGGATGTACGCCAATTCCATCCAGTGCTCGTAATCGGCAGCGTCCGAGACGTTCTCGTTGATCACCGCCATCAGCACACCCTCGACGCCGGAAGCGATGTCGCGGACACGGCGGCGGAGGAGGCGGTGGGGGACGTACTCGTACTGCTCACTCATCGGATGCCCCCTCGAAGGAATCGAGGAAGCGCTCCCAGCCGACCAGTGCTCGGTCCAAGAGGTTCTGGCTGGGTTCGGTCGCCGTCTGGGGAAACGGTGCGCGCGGGTGACCTCGGTCGGCGATCTCGTCAGTGGGCATGGCACCTCTCGCCTGTCTGTTTGGTACGGACAGGGAGATGGTGAGCCGTCTCAACCCCCGTAAGGGATACACCGAGTATCCCTGCGCAGGTCGCTCAGATGGCGCCTATCCACTCCGCGTAGGCAGTGAGTGACGTGGCGTCCGAGCGCTTGAGTCGACGAATCTTCTCGATGTCCTCTCGGGCCCACGGGTGATCACGCACGTGTTGGGGAGCCTCCTTCCGAGCCGCCTTGAGGGACTCGAACGCGCCGTCGGGATCCCCTGACCACAGGCGCGCACGTGCCACCTCGATCCAGAATCCAGAGCGCCGCTCCGCCGGGGTTTCGTCACCTGGGGCCCAGCTGTCGGCGACTTCGAGGGCACGGCCGATGTGGTCCCGCCCAAGGCTGACGGAAATTGCCACCTCGTGAACGGAAACGCTGGACGGCCCGAAGGCGGTGCCCAGGTAGATGCCTTCCGGGAGGGTTTCCGCAAGGGTCCGAGCCTCCAGCAGGTGGCCGCGCGCCGAGTCAGCGTCCCCCGCACGTGCGGCCACCACTGCGGTCCGCATGTGGAGGGCGCCGCGAGTGGCGTTCGACGGCTCCGTGCCGGGTGCGGGCATCGTGTCGAGTGCCTGCTCCAGAACGAGTTGGCCCGCCCTGTAGGCGTGGGCAGCGAAGAAGGTCTCGGCCCGCACGTAGGCGACGGTGGCGCTCAGGTTCGGGTCGTCCGCGTGCCCCGCTGCCCATCGCATGACGTCTACCAGGCGGGCCGAAAGATCGTGTGCTCCGGACTTGTAGGCGACGGCGTCCGCCGCTCGTGCGACCGCGACGACGACGCGTGCGGCGTCACCTCTCTCCTTGCCGGTTGCCGCGTGGAGGTGTGCCAGCGCGTCTGTGAGGAGTCGGGGGGCCTTTGCGGCGATCAGGCCGTACTGGGCAGCGAGCCGCCATGCCATCACAGTGCGGGCGTCGGCCTGGATTTCGGGCAGAGAACACGCGGGTGGGTCCAGCGGGCATTCGTATGCGGCGATGGCGGCGGATACGGCAGGCAGGGCGGCACGAACGCGGTGGCTGGTACCGACGTATGCGGGGTCGAGGCGAGAAGCGTCCACCGCGAGTGCGGCGGCGATGGCCTCCAGCGTTGAAGGACCCGGCTTCCGGACACCGCGCTCGCAGCCCTTGATCATCGGGAGGGAAACGTGCGCCTCGCGGGCGAGGTCGGCTTGCGTCATCCGCCGGGCCCGCCGCCGTGCGGCGATGCGCTGCCCGATGTGGTCGGCCATGCCCGCACCATAGCGCTCGGGGCCTACTCCTTGACGATGTCGACCAGATCGGCCAAGGAGTCGATGGACCAGTCCGCGTCAGCGCGGACAGCGGGGTCGTCCGCCCACCAGTGGCCCCACGGGCCACGGCGGAGGTGAGCGGTGCGCAGTCCTGCGGACCGGGCCGGGTGGATGTCGTTGGCCGGGTGATCGCCGACGTAGAGGGTCTCCTCGGCAGCGCAGCCCGACACCGCCAGGACCTGTTCGAAGAATGCGCGGGCCGGCTTGGAGACGCCCCATTCACCTGACGTGACGACCAGATCGGCCGGCAAGTCCAGCGCGCGCAGGAGGTCCCCCATCCGCGAGCTCTGGTTCCCCGCGATCACGACGCGGATGCCGGCCGCCCGGAGGGCGGACAGCGCCGGTCGTACGTCCTCGTACAGGTCCGTCTCGTCCAGTTGCTCGCCCCGGCCCGCCGCCTCGCGTGCGGCGTACTCGGCTGGGATGTCGATGTCCGGGCGCAGGAGGCGGACCGCGTCGGCGTTGTCCCTGCCGTCCACGACCACCGCGCCGACGAGCGCGGAGAGGGTGTGCCGGGACACGCCCAGCCAGTCCGCCCAAGACGCCCAGTAGCGATCGTCACGGGTGAGGGTCTCGCCGATGTCCAGAACGACCGTCCGAATCATGCCGTCAGCGTACTGATCCACTCTCGCGATGCATCACCCCTAGGCTCCGAAGCCTGAGCGGCGACGAGAGGGGTTGGCATGGCGGAGGTCGAAGGTGCGCGGCTGTTTCGGGAGGCCTGGATCGCGGGGGTGCGGCAGCACTTTCCCGGGGAGCCGAAGGCCGGCTACGTGACCCCGTGGGACGACACGCCGCAGTGGGAGCGCGCGGCCGCTGGGGCCGTGTACGCGCAGGTGCGACAGTTCGTCGAGGTCAGTGGGGGGCGGACCGACCGGCTCTCGCGGGAGCAGAAGGGGCGCTTCGTCGCCGTCTGTTGGACCGCCCAGATGTTCCGGCACTTCGACGCCCCGAAGCCCGGCTACGTCGCCGACTGGCCGGACCTGCCGGCCTCGCAGCAGGAGGCCGACGCGGACATCTTCGAGACGATCGAGAAGTCCCTCGCGTGAGGGGCGGATCTCCTCTGGTCACGCAGCTCGCATGGGGTGAGATGCGAGTCGAAGGGCTTCCGCCGGGCAAGGACTTCGTTCGTCCTCTATCCCGGGGGCGGGAAGCCTTGGGACTGGAACGAGCACGGCACCCGGCACGACCCCGGTATCCAGCCCGGGGACGTGCGGAGCTGCTTGAGCGCGGGTGTACGACCGTCGTCCTCAGCCGGGGCATGGACCTGCGGCTGAAGACGACGCCGGAGGCGCTGCGACTGCTGCGGGACGTCAGCGTGCACATCGAGGAGACGAGGGAAGCGGTCGGCCTGTACAACCGGCTGGCTGCGGAGGGGAAGGCCGTCGGCGGCCTGTTCCACTCCACCTGCTGAACCCGCTCCTGCCCGCGCAGACAGCAGCCCCAGGCGGTCGTCGGACGCCGGAATGCGAGGAGCGCGTAGCGATCTGGGGCGCCCACCGGCCCCGGATGACGAATCCGTCGCCCTTTGGCTACTGCAGCGAGCCCAGGCGGCTGGTAGACGCTGAGACGGGAGGAGCGCGTAGCGATCTGACGCGTGGGGGCGGCCCCGGAGGGGATGGATGTCGGCCCGGATGGATGTCTGCCGGCCCCCGACCACCCCGCCTGGTCCCTGACTCGGCCGTATGTCCAAGGAACATCCGTCCCGTTCCTTTGGGGGGTTCCCGGCAGTCTTCGGCTTTTCGTGGCGGGACGGTCTGTCAAGGGTGGCCGAAGGCCATCGCGAAGCGACGCGACCGGAGGGAGCGCCCTTGACAGGGCGGCCCGACGCGGAAGGACGATGAGACTGGCGGGAAACCCCCAAGCCGGCTCTGAGACCCGCCCGTCGGGACCCGGTCATGCACGGGCCCGGTCAGCTGTTCCGTCCCGCCCCGGGGCAGTGGCTGCGCCCCGCAGCAGCCAGTAGTTGAGTGCCGCGCCCGCCACCAGGCCCGACCACGCCACAGCCGCGTTGTCCGTCAGCAGGCCCGCCGCGAAGAGGGGCAGGGCTATGCCGAACTCCTGGAGCAGGCGTAGGCGCAGGACCACCCCGAAGCGGTCGGCGGCCTTGTGGCGGCCTTCGGCCGTGGCGGCCAGGAGGCGGAAGGGGAAGGCGGCGGCCTGGGCGGCCATCAGCCAGGTGAACCAGGTCGCGGCCGTGCCGTGGAGGCCGTAGAAGCCGGGCAGGACCGTCCAGGCCGCCGCCGTGACGAGTACGCAGACGGCCCCGGAGACGGCCAGGACGCCTGCCCGCAGGCCGCGCCATTCCCGGGCGGTGGGGGCCGCGTCCTTGCAGACCATGCCGGTCGCGTTGACCAGGGCGGTGAGCGGGATGTGCAGGGTGGCCGTGAGGACGGCGCCCGCGGAGAACGCGGCGAGGCGGTCCCCCCACGAGGCCCTGAGGGTCAGCGCGAGGACCAGCAGCAGTTCGAAGCCGATCACCGAGAGCATGTGCCCCCACTCCGTGACCATGCTGCGCGCCACCTGCCGCAGCCAGCGGGCGCTGTCGCGGAGCCCGAGCGGCAGGGAGAGGTGGTCGCGCAGCAGCCACACCGTGACGGCGCATTCGAGGGCGGCGATGACGGAGGTGGCGGCGTAGGCGCCGGCGAAGCCGAGTCCGGCGCCGTGCACGAAGAACCAGTCGAGGGCCGCGTTGGCGACGACGGCGACGGCGTACAGGGTGAGGAGGGGGCGCGAGCGGCGGAGTGCGAACAGCGCCATGGCGCCGACGAACTGGGCGAGCCGCACCGGGGCGGCGATCAGCAGCCACAGCAGGGCCGACCGTGCGTCGTCGCGGATGCCGGGTGAAGCGACCAGGCTGTCCAGGAGGTACGGCAGCACGGCCAGTCCGGCCGCCGCGATGAGCAGCCCGGCGGCGGTGGCGCCGACGAGGCCGCCCTGTACCGCGCGGCGGCGGGCGTGGGCGGACACGGCGCCGGCCACGGACAGCCCGACGACGGGGCCCATGGCCATGGCGGTGATCGAGTCGAGGAGGAGCAGGCGCTGCGGTACGGCCGCGGCGGCCACGGCCTGCTCCCCCAGGGTGCTGATCACCCACAGGTCGGTCTGGGCGATGGCCTGGCCCATGACGGACGCGACCACCATGGGGCCCATCAGCGCGAGGACCCGCCTGCCCAGCGACGGCACCGGGACCGGGGCGGGGGCGGTGGTCGTGGCGGTCACAGCGTGCTCCAGGTGAGGACGGCGAAGTCGCCCGGGCCCGAGAGCGCCCAGTGGATGCCGGGGGCCGGCTCCAGCCCGGGCAGCTGGGCGAGCTTCACACGGCCGCGTTCCAGGGGGGCGTCCCCCTTCAGCGCGACGACGACCTTGGGGGCGAGGGCCGCGGTGGTGAGGGCCAGCCCGCGCTGGCGGTGCTCGGGGGAGGCGAACCAGCGGGCGGCCGAGGCCGCGAGCAGTTCGATGTGGTCCTGTGGCCGCAGGGGGACGCCGGCGCCTCCCCCGTCACGGCACTCCAGGTATTCGAGGAACTCGAGGAAGTGCAGGTGCATGCGCCAGTCCAGGCGCCTGTGCCCGGCCACCGCCCATTCGAGGAAGGCCTCGTAGAGGTCGGTGGTGTCGGGCAGGCGTGCGGACAGCAGCGGGATGCGGTCGAAGATCTGGTGCCAGCGGATGCGGAGGGATTCCTGGGCGATCAGCCGGTCGCGGGAGCCCGGGGCGAGGGCGTCACGGGCGGTGGGGCTGATGCAGGCGTCGAGCCGCGACGACTGCGGCGCGCGTGCGGTCAAGGTCCGTCCTCCATTCGTCCAGGTCGAGGTTGGCGTCGCGTTCGACGACGAGGGTGGCGTCCTGGGCGGCGCGGCCGGCGAACAGCGTCAGCAGGTCGAGGGTCTCGTCGCTGACGGCGGCGTCGTGGCTGTCGACGATGAGGGAGGGGGCCGCCGGGGAGGGGCTGTAGCCGGCCAGGTGGAACCTGCGGCCCACGCCCGGCACGTCGGCCCACGCGGCGGCGGGCTGACCGGTGTTGAGCTGGGCGACCATCGCGTTGGAGACGTCCATGAGGACCTCGCATCCGGTGGCCGCGGTGAGCTCGGCGTAGGCGCGGGCCTGGGGGATGTCGGAGGGGGTCTGCGAGGGGAAGTTCTCCACGGCGAGGCTGGTGCCGAGTTCCTCCTGCCACGCGCGCACGGAGTCGACCACCGGCTGCCAGGCGGCGTAGTCCACTTCCTGGGCGAGGGGCAGTGGCTGGCCGTTGTGGGAGAAGTGGGCGATGTGGTCGCTGACGTAGAGCAGGCCGCAGTCGGCCCGCCACCGGTTCACCAGGTCCAGGTAGTGGTCGAGGCGTTCCCGGTCCGGGTCGAGGAACCGGGAGAGCATGATGTGGCAGCCGACGGGGAGGTCGTCGCCGACCGTGCGGCGGAACTCCTTCGGGTCGAGGTGGGCGAAGCCGTCGATCAGGACCTCGACGAAGTCGATGTGCCCCGAGTCGCGCAGCTCGCAGGCCATCTCGAGGGTGTCCGGCGAGGTGACGTTGACACCGATCTGCATCAGCGCAGCTTCTCCTTGGCGTAGGCCAGCAGGTCCTGGGGGGCGCTGACCGCGCCGGGGCGTTCGGCCGGCGGGATCTCGTCGAGGTTGAGGACGATGCGCTTGCCGCGGGCGCGGACGTCGTCCACCCACTGGTCGAACAGGTCGGTGTAGGACAGGCCGCGCTGTTCGGAGGCCTGGGCGAGGCCCGGGATCCAGCCGTTGCACAGCTGGCGCAGGTAGGCGCGGCAGTAGGGGACGCCGTAGTCGTGCGGTTCGCCGTCCGGGGCCCCGTCGGTGCGGGCCCGGCGGTGGTGTTCGAGGACGGATTCCGCCCGGGCGAAGTCGGCGTAGTACTGGTCGGCCCGGTCGGTCCAGGTGAGGTCGGCGTGTTCGACGATCACGGTGACGGGTTCGGTCTCGGTGATCAGCCGCTGGTCCAGCACGGTGTCGAGCAGCGACCAGACGCCTTCGTGGACGGCTTCGGAGTGGCCGTCGTGGAGGGTTCCGTCCCGGCCGGTGCGGACGCCGGAGAGGTGCAGTTCGACCACCTGGGACCAGGGGATCGCGCCGAGCAGCACTTCCACGGGGACCCCGCAGTTGACGGCGTCGATGTAGAGGTGGGCCAGGTCGACGATCAGGCCGGAGCCGGTCTTCTCGCAGATGCGCGTGACCGCCTGCCAGGCGTCGAGGATGCCGCGGGCGGAGGCGGAGTAGCAGTTGGCGTTCTCCACCCAGACGGGCAGGCCCGAGGTCCGGTTGAGGTCGGAGAGGAAGCGGACGGCGCGTTCCTCCTCTTCCTTCGTGCCGGAGAAGTACGAGTGGAGTCCGAAGGACCCGCCGCCCAGGGCGCGGTCGCCGGTGACGTGGACGCCGATGGAGGTCGGCTTGTTGCGGCGGGTGGCCGACTGGTCCATCACGTAGTCGATGTAGCGGGCCTGTTCCCGGGGGCCTTCGCAGATGGCCGTACGCCCGAGGTGGAGGGAGAATTCCGGCACGGCCGGGACCTCGTCGAGGGCCTCCCATTTCCGCCATTCATTGAACCCGAATTCCAGGAAGGGGTTCTCGCCGAAGAGGGCGAGCCTTCGGGACGGGTCCGGGTCGAGAAATCCCGGGGTGAAAGCCCCGCCCACGCGGAGCAGGTCGTCACGGACCGGTCGGATCGGTTGGACGGTCGTCTGCATTTCTCTTTCCTCTCCCCCCGGTTTCCGGGTACGGGTACGGGTGCGGCTACGGCGGGGGCGCGCTCCGCTTCCGGAGCGCGCCCTCACAATTCGTCAGCCCTTGTTGTAGCTGCCGCAGGTCAGGGCCTCGGCCATGACCTCGATGTCCTGGATGTCGATCATTGCGTTCACCTCCTTTCGTGAATTCAATGCGCTGGCGCCGTACGCCTGTTTCAGCCCTTGTTGTAGCTGCCGCAGGTCAGAGCCTCGGCCATGACCTCGATGTCCTGGATGTCGATCATTCGATTCACCTCCCTTCCACACTCTCCGGCTTTACCGGTTTTCCCGGTTTCGGCCGCTGTTCCCTTCCGATGCCCCTACTCTGCCGGTCCTCGAGTGCCGCCGGAAGGGCTTTCCGGTGGACGGATACTGCAATGGCATATCCCGTCCACCTCCACCTGGGCGGAAAGGGCCGGGGAACGCCGAAGGCCGCGTCCCGGTGGGACGCGGCCTTCGCGGGGGAGGGCGGTACGGGGCTCAGACGCGGGTGGCGGGGAGCCAGCCGTTCTGGACGGCGTGCGCGCCGGCCTGGAAGCGGCTGCGGGCCTCCAGTGCCTCCATGAGTTCGGCGGCGATGCGGCGGGCGGTGCGCGGGGAGACGCCGAGGCGTTTGGCGATGGCCTCGTCGGTGAGCCCCTGCAGGAGCATGTGGAGCGACTCCATGTGCTGGCGGGTGAGCCCGTCCATGTTGCGTTCGACGGCGGTGCCGAGCGGGTTGGCGCTCTGCCAGACGCTCTCGAACAGGGCGCACAGCGCGGCGATGGGCCCCGCGTAGGTGAGGACGACCGCGCCGGCCTGGGCGTCGTCGGTGTCGAGCGGGAGGACGGCCTCGCGGCGGTCCGAGACGATCATCCGCACCGGCAGGGTGGGGGCGGTGCGCACCTGTCCGCCGTGGCGGTGCAGCCAGTCCACGTGGTCGAGGGTGGGCTGGTGGTTGCGGACGCTGTCGAGGTAGACGGTGCGCATGGTGATGCCCCGGTCCAGGAGGGCGGCGTTGGGGCCGCGGCTGGCTTCGAGGTCGGCGGCGGTGTGGGCGCCGCCGGGTGCGAACGTCATGATCTCGTGGCGGGTGTTGGCGGCCAGCCGGGCCAGCCGGTCTCGTATCTCCTCCGGCCCCTGCAGGCTCTCGGCCCCGGAGGCGGCCCCGCGCGGGCGCATCGAGGAGCATTCGGCGATGAGCTGCGCGGCGGCGGCCCGGGAGGCCTCCACCTTCTGCTGGTGGGCGGCCAGTTCCGCTTGCTGGCGGGCCAGCAGCAGTTCCATGGCGTCTTCCGGGTCCAGCGGACGGAACCCGATGCCTTCCCGGGACGAGGGCTGGACCAGGGCGAGGCGGCTGAGCCGGTCGAGGCAGGCGCGCAGGTCCTGCTCGGGGAGTGCGAGCCGCTGGGCGAGGACGGTCACCCCGTCCTCGGGGTGGGCGAGGAGGGCCCGGTAGACGCGTTCCGCTTCGGCGTCGAGCCCCAGCAGTTCCAGCATGTCGATGCCCCCAGATGTTAGTACACGTGCGTCTGCAGGGAACTATACGAAGGCACCAACCGCACCCTGGTCGGTTCCTGTTGTGGCATAAACAGTCCCCGGTGACGGCCTGTACCGCGGGGGTGGGCGCTGCGGAGGATGGGCGTATGTATCTCGTGCACGCCCGGCTCCGGGCCCCGGACCACACCTCCCTCCCTCCGGACGCGGCGCAGCTGTTCCTGGGGTGTGCGCGCGAAGGGGAGGGCCTGGAACACGTCAGTGCGCACGGCGACGCGACGGGCGGTCCGGTCGTGGGCTTCTACCTGACGGCGCCCTCGCTCGCCCGCGCGGAGCAGGCGGCGGCGGACGTCTGCCGGCGGGCGCTGCTCGCGCACCCCTCGCTGGCCGCGGTGGACGTGGTGTCCTTCGGCGCGGCCCTGGTCCCGGAGTACTGGGACGCGGTACTGGGCTCCGATGGACGGGATATGCAGCTGCAGGATCCGTCCACCGCGAACCTCTTCCACCCGTTCTGAAGTCGAAGCAGAGTAGAGGCATCGGCAGGCGGGACCAGCCAGGACCGAGAAGACCACTCGACAGACGCACCAGACGCACTTGTGCTCAGGGGGAATCAGATGCCCATGTTCGCCACTCGAATCGCCAAGACCGTGGCCGCGGCCGTCATCGCCGTCGGCGCGCTGGGTGTGGCGCACTCCTTCACCACGGGCGAGCCCACCGCGCCGCACCACGTCTCCGCCGACGGCATCGGTACCGGCACGACCATCCCGCTGGACCAGAACACCGGCCACCAGTCGCACCGCACCGACGTCACCTGGGGCCACTGACGGCACCCGGCCGGGCTCACCCCCGAGGCTCACCCCCAAGGCTCACCCCCGAGGCTCACCCCCGAGGCCCGCCCCTGACGCTCAGGGGTGGGCCTCACTTCTGCGGCGCGCCCTCCCGCGCCACCGCCGCCACCCCGCACCACGGCGGCGTCGCCGGCGGCCAGACCGGGCCGACGGCCTCGGTGCGGGCGGGCGGGGTGTCCGGGGCGAGGCCCGGGAGGCGGACCAGGGTCCGGGACGTGCGGGCGTCCGCCTGCGGGGGTTCGCGGTCGCGGAACTCGACCGTGGCCACGTACGAGCCCTCCCCGCCCCGCGCCTCGACCTCCGCCAGGACCCGCCGGCTCGCCGGGTCGACGCGGCAGCCGGTGACCCGGACCTCCGGGGGCGGGGTGGTCGCGGCGGCCGGGCGGGACGGGCTGCTGGCCCAGACGTACAGGCCCAGCGGGGCGAACACCAGGAGGCCGGCCAGGCTCACGAGGCCGACCACCCACCCCTGCCATTTCAGTGCCATCCCCCGATCCTCCCGGCACGCCCCCCGCCCCGCCAGCACCCGCCCACTCACACAGCATTTCGAAGCGGGACCGCCTGGACACCGGCCGTTCACCCGACTCGCCGCGGAATGTGGGTTTCCGTGAGCAGGCTGCACCCGTGAGACGCATCCTAGGAATCGCTCTGGCGGTCCTCCTGACAGGCGGCGTGATCGCCGTCATCGTCCTCGGGGGGAACGGAACAGAGGGCACGGCAACGAAGACCGTGCGTGGCGTCATCGGATCGGAGAAGTCCGAGTACTTCCGTGATCCCGACGTCGTCAAGGCCCTCGCGGCCAAGGGCTACACCGTCCGGACGGAGACCTCGGGCTCCTGGGCCATGGACCAGCTGGACCTCAAGGCGTTCGACTTCGCCTTCCCCGGCAGCAGTGAGCCCGCCCAGGAGATCGAGGCGGCGGCCGGGGTGAAGGGCGCGCAGACCGCCAAGCCCTTCTTCTCCCCCCTCGTCGTCATCGCCCGCGCCAACGCCGCGAAGGTCCTCGCGGACAACGGGCTCGTGAAGATGAACGGGAAGAACTCCGGGACCCTCCTGATGGGCCCCTACCTCAAGGCCGCGGGCGAGGACCGGACCTGGCAGCAGCTGAACGGCTCGGCCGCCTTCACCGAGCTGACCGGCACCGTGTTCGTCAAGACCACCGACCCGGCCACCTCCAACTCCGGCGCCCTGTTCATCGCCGCGACCTCCAACGTCGCCAACGGCGGCACGGTCGTGTCGGACGACGCCGGGATCAACCGCACCGCCCCGCTCCTGCGCAAGCTGGTCCAGGTCCAGGGCGCCCTCGAACCCTCCACCGACGACCCGTTCCGCGCCTTCATCAGCGGCAGCGGGGAGCCGCTGATCCTGGCGTACGAGTCCCAGGTGGCCTCCCTCCTCATGCAGAAGCAGACCAACGCCGAGGTCGCCGGCATGGTCGTGCTCTACCCGGACACCACCGTCAACTCCCCGCACACCTTCGTGCCGCTGAACGACAAGAGCAAGGAACTCGGCACCCTCCTCGCCACCGACCCCGAGCTGCGCCGGCTGGCCGTGCGCCACGGGTTCCGGCCCCAGGAGGGCGTCGCCGAGTTCACCGCCGCCACCGCGCCCTTCCCCGGCTACCTCAACCCGGGCCTGACCGGGATCCGGCAGGTGGGCGCTCCGACCGTCAAGGTGCTGATGGCGCTGGCCGCCCGCGCCAAGGGCCAGGGGGACAACTGATGACGCCGTATCCGCCGACACCGCCCGGGGACGAGTCCGGGAGCCCGCTCGTCCTCACCCCGCCCGAGCCCGTGCCCGCCGTGCGGCGGGAGCAGGCCTCCGGCCTCGTCCCGCTGGACGAGTCCGTGCGCGACGAGATGTCCCGCCGGGCCGGGGAGTTCGTCGGCCAGCTGGCCGGGGTCGACGCCCGCTCCCCCGAGTTCGCCACCCGCGTCGACGACATCGCCGCGCTCGGCTCCGCCGACATGCGCACCGCCGCCCACCAGTCCAACCGGATGCTGGAACGGGCCGTGCGCGCGATCGGCGCGGACGGCGGCGGCGACGCCCAGGCCCGGGTCGCCGGCTCCCTCGTGGAGCTGCGCCGTACCGTCGAGGACCTCGACCCGCAGGCCGCCGCCCCCGCCAAGGGGGCCCGCAGGCTGCTGGCCAAGCTGCCGGGCGGCAACCGCTTCCGCGACCACGTCGCCAAGTACGCCTCCTCCCAGGACACCCTCAACCGGATCGTGCAGGCCCTGCGCGGCGGCCAGGACGAGCTGCGCCGCGACAACGCCGCCCTGCACACCGAGCGGGCCCGCCTGTGGGAGACCATGGGCAGGCTCCAGGAGTACGCGGTCCTCACCGAGGCCCTGGACGCCGCCGTCGAGCAGCGGATCACCGAGGCCGGGCACACGGACCCCGGGCAGGCCGACGCGCTCCGCTCCGACGTGCTGTTCCCGGTCCGCCAGAAGCACCAGGACCTGCTGACCCAGCTGGCCGTCTGCGCCCAGGGCTACCTGGCCATGGACGTGGTGCGGCGCAACAACGACGAGCTGATCAAGGGCGTCGACCGGGCCGCGACCACCACCGTCTCGGCGCTGCGCATCGCGGTCATGCTGGCCTCGGCCCTCGACAGCCAGCGCAAGGTGATCGAGCAGGTCACCGCCCTGCGCGGGACCACCGAGGAGCTGATCCGGGGGAACGCGCAGATGCTGGAGACCCAGAGCGGGGAGATCCAGCGGATCGCCGCCGACCCGGCGGTCGGCGTGGAGACCCTGCGGACGGCCTTCGGGCAGATCTACCGGACCCTCGACGCGATCGACTCGTTCAAGGTGCAGGCCACCGAGAACATGGCGGCCACGGTCGAGTCCCTGACGGGCGAGCTCCAGGCCGCCTCGGCCTACCTGGCCCGCACCCGCACCCCGGGCGCGCCGGAAGGCGGCGCGGCATGAAGCGGCACACCGCGCGCATCCGCAGGCGCCTCGCCGCGGCCGTGGCCCTGGCGGCGACCCTGCTCGGGGCCTCGGCCTGCACGCAGGACGAGCACGACACCGGCACCGCCGGGGCCTCCGGCAAGCCCTCGGCCGTCTACAAGGAGGGCAGGCTGCGCGTCCTGGCCTCCAGCGAGCTCGCCGACATGGCGCCGGTCCTGGCGGACGCCAAGGCCGCGACCGGCGTCTCCGTCGACTTCACCTGGTCGGGGACGCTGGACGCGGCCGAGCAGGTGGCCTCGGGCAAGGCGGACGGGGCGTACGACGCGATCTGGCTCTCCTCGAACGACTACCTGCGCCTGCGCCCCGAGGCGGCCGCCAAGCTCGCGAACGAGACCCCGGTGATGTCCTCGCCGGTGGCCCTCGGGGTCCGGCCGGAGGCGTTGGCCCGGCTCGGCTGGAAGCCGCAGGAGGTGACCTGGGCGGCGGTCGAGGAGGCCGTGGCCGCCGGGAAGCTGACGTACGGGATGACGGACCCGGTGCGCTCCAACTCCGGGTTCTCCGCCCTCGTGTCGGTGGCGTCGGGGCTCTCGGGGGCGCAGGCCGCGCTCACCGACGAGGACGTGAAGAAGGCCCGGCCCCGGCTGAAGGACTTCTTCAACGGGCAGAAGCTGACCTCCGGTTCCTCCGGCTGGCTGGCGACGGCGTACGCCAAGCGCGGGGACGTCGACGCCCTCGTGAACTACGAGTCGGTCCTGCTCTCCATGAACAAGGACGCGGCGGCGTCCAAGGCGGCCCCGCTGACCGTCATCCGCCCCAAGGACGGCGTGGTCACCGCCCACTACCCCCTCACCCTGCTGACCTCCTCCCCCGCCGGGGCCCGCGAGTCGGGCCGGCGGCTGACGGAGTACCTGCGCGGCGACGCGGCGCAGAAGGCCATCACCGAGCGGACCTTCCGGCGCCCCGTGGCGACCGGGGTGGCGCCGGCGGCCGGGCTGGACGCGGAGAAGCGGCGCGAGCTGCCGTTCCCCGGGTCGCGGTCGGTCGCCGACGGGCTGCTGGCCTCGTACGAGAACGAGCTGCGCCGGCCCTCGCGGACGGTGTACGTGCTGGACACCTCGGGGTCGATGGGCGAGGACAACCGCATCGGCCGGCTGCGCGACGCGCTCACCGACCTGACGGGGACGGGGAGTTCGGGTCCGGGGCAGCGGTTCAGGGACCGCGAGGAGGTGACCCTCCTGCCCTTCGGCGACCAGGTCAAGCAGGTGCTGACGCACGTCGTGGAGCCCGGCAACCCTGGTCCGGCCCTGGACGCGATCCGCGGGGACGTGAAGTCGCTGCGCCCCGAGGGCGGTACGGCCGTCTACGGCAGCCTGAAGGCGGCCTACCAGCACCTGGGGCAGGGCGGCGGCGACGCGTTCACCTCGATCGTGCTCATGACGGACGGGCAGAGCGGGGACAAGGTGCAGGACTTCGACTCCTTCTACGCCGGACTGCCCGAGGGCCAGAAGCACACGCCGGTCTTCGCGGTCCTGTTCGGGGACTCGGACCGCAAGGAGCTCTCCCACATCACCGAGCTGACGGGCGGCCGGCTGTTCGACGCGACGAACGGCAACGGGTCGCTGGACGGGGCCTTCGAGGAGATCCGTGGCTACCAATAGGGCCCTGGCGCGGGCGCTCGGCTACCTGGAGTCGAAGAAGAACCTGGCGGGCAGCGCCTGCGGCCTGGTCGGTCTGGCGCTGACCGTGGCCGGGGTCGCGGGGACGTACTGGCCGCTGGTGATCGCCGGGCTGTACGGGGCGGGGGCGCTGGTCGCCCCGCCCGAGCGGCCGCCCGTGCCGGTGTTCCCGGGCACGGCCGAGCAGTTGGACGCCGTACGGGAGGACCTGGCCCGGCTGCGGGACTACGTGGCGGAGGTGGAGCTGCCGCCGGCCGCCGACGGCAAGCTGGGCGAGCTGCTCGACCTGTACGCGGCGCTGCTGGAGCCGGGCCGGGGCACGGAGGCCCTGGCCGCGGAGCCGGACGCGGTGCACGCGCTGTCGCGGGCGATCCGGCTGGACGTGCCGGAATGCGTGGACACGTACAACCGGACCCGCTGGTGGACCCGGTTGACGCCGGGCGGGGAGTCGCCGGAGCGGCACCTGGAGCGGCAGCTGTCGGTGCTGTTCGGCGAAGCGGAACGCCTGACGGCGGGCCTCCAGGACAGGGAGGCCCGCCGTCAGCAGACGCACACGACCTATCTCGAGGAGCGCGGGCGCTCCTGAGGGGCGGACGGGCGGCGGCCGGGACAGTGGCTTCCGCCCGTCGGTGGGGCGTGTGCTGCTCTGGGAAAGCCTTGGTCGGGGATTCCCACAGCGGTGGGAGAACCTTGGTCGGGGACTCCCACGTTCAGGTGGCCTGCGGCATCGGGCAGGCGTCGGGCTCAGCCCAGGCGCTCGACGAGCGCGTGGTACTGCTCCCACAGCTCCTTCGGCGTGTGCTCGCCGTAGGTGTTGAGGTGGTCGGGGACCAGGGCGGCCTCCTCGCGCCACACGTCCTTGTCGACGGTGAGGAGGAAGTCGAGGTCCTCGTCGGCGATGTCGAGGCCGTCGAGGTCGAGGGCGGCCTTGGTCGGCAGGACGCCGATGGGGGTCTCGACGCCCTCGGCGTTGCCGTCGAGGCGGCCGACGATCCACTTCAGGACGCGGCTGTTCTCGCCGAAGCCGGGCCACACGAACTTGCCCGCGTCGTTCTTGCGGAACCAGTTCACGTAGTAGATCTTCGGGAGCTTGGTCTGGTCCTTGTCGGCCGCGACCTTGACCCAGTGGGCCATGTAGTCGCCCATGTTGTAGCCGCAGAACGGGAGCATCGCGAACGGGTCGCGGCGCAGCTCGCCGACCTTGCCCTCGGCGGCGGCGGTCTTCTCGGAGGCGATGTTCGAGCCGATGAAGACGCCGTGGTTCCAGTCGAAGGACTCGGTGACCAGCGGGACGGCGGAGGCGCGGCGGCCGCCGAAGAGGATCGCGGAGATCGGGACGCCCTTGGGGTCCTCCCACTCGGCGGCGATCGTCGGGCACTGCGCGGCCGGTACGGCGAAGCGGGCGTTGGGGTGGGCGGCCGGGGTCTCGGACTCCGGGGTCCACGGGTTGCCGCGCCAGTCGATGAGCTCGGCCGGGGGCTCCTCGGTCATGCCCTCCCACCACACGTCGCCACCGTCGGGGGTGAGCGCGACGTTGGTGAAGACGGTGTTGGCGTACATCGTCTTCATGGCGTTGGCGTTGGTGTGCTCGCCGGTGCCGGGGGCGACGCCGAAGAAGCCGGCCTCGGGGTTGATCGCGTAGAGGCGGCCGTCCTCGCCGAAGCGCATCCAGGCGATGTCGTCGCCGATGGTCTCGACCGTCCAACCGGGGATGGTCGGCTCCAGCATGGCGAGGTTGGTCTTGCCACAGGCGGACGGGAACGCGGCCGCGACGTACTTGGTCTCGCCCTCGCCGGCCGGCGGGGTGAGCTTGAGGATCAGCATGTGCTCGGCGAGCCAGCCCTCGTCGCGGGCCATGACGGAGGCGATGCGCAGGGCGTAGCACTTCTTGCCGAGCAGGGCGTTGCCGCCGTAGCCGGAGCCGAAGGACCAGATCTCGCGGGTCTCGGGGAAGTGCGAGATGTACTTGGTGGTGTTGCAGGGCCAGGCGACGTCGGCCTCGCCCTCGGCGAGCGGGGCGCCGAGGGTGTGGACGGCCTTGACGAAGAAGCCGTCGGTGCCGAGCTCGTCGAGGACGGCCTTGCCCATGCGGGTCATGGTGCGCATGGCGACCGCGACGTAGGCGGAGTCGGTGATCTCGACGCCGATCGCGGAGAGCTCGGAGCCGAGGGGGCCCATGCAGAAGGGCACGACGTACATCGTGCGGCCCTTCATGGAGCCGCGGAAGATGCCCTTCTCACCGGCGAACAGCTCCTTCATCTCGGAAGGGGCCTTCCAGTGGTTGGTCGGGCCCGCGTCCTCCTCCTTCTCGGAGCAGATGAAGGTCCGGTCCTCGACGCGCGCGACGTCGGAGGGGTCGGAGGCGGCGTAGTACGAGTTCGGGCGCTTGGTCTCGTCGAGCTTCTTGAACGTGCCCTTGGCGACGAGCTCCTCGCACAGGCGCTCGTACTCGGCTTCGGTGCCGTCGCACCAGACGACGCGGTCGGGCTGGGTGATCGCCGCGATCTCGTCGACCCAGGAGATCAGCTCCTGGTGCGTCGTCGGGAGGGAAGGGGTGGGAGCCGCGTTGTCGCGCGCCACGATTGCTCCTTGTTGAGGGGTTTGTTTGGTGTATGCCCCGTGGGGGCCGCGACCCGGACGCTTCGCGCTCCGCTCATCCGGTGTCGACCGCACTCATCTGATCATCCGGTGGATGTGCGCATATGTCCAGGGGGCCTCTCACGTGAGCATCGCCACGTCAGTCAATCTTCCGTAAAGAGGACTAACAGAAACCTACGGACCCGTAGGTAGCATGACGACCATGACTTCTGACGCCGCTGCCGTCGCGGCCGCACCGGACGAACGCGCAGCTCCGGAGGCCAAACCGCTGATGCGCGGCTGGCTGCACACCGGGATGTTCCCGGCCGTGGTGGTCGCGGGCCTCGTGCTGATGACCTTCACCGACTCGACGCGGGCGCGCGTCGCGTGCGGGGTGTACATCCTCACCGCGTGCCTGCTCTTCGGGGTCAGCGCCGTCTACCACCGCGGGACCTGGGGCCCGCGCGGCGAGGCGATCCTGCGCCGCCTCGACCACGCCAACATCTTCCTGATCATCGCGGGCACCTACACCCCGCTCACCGTCCTGCTGCTGCCGGACTCCACCGGGCGGACCCTGCTGTGGGCGGTGTGGCTCGCGGCCGCCGCCGGCATCGCCTTCCGCGTGTTCTGGGTCGGCGCCCCGCGCTGGCTCTACACCCCCTGCTACATAGCGATGGGCTGGGCCGCCGTCTTCTTCCTGCCGGACTTCCTGCGCACCGGGGGCATCGCGGTCCTGGTGCTGGTGATCGTCGGCGGCCTCCTCTACAGCGTGGGCGGGGTGATCTACGGGATCAAGCGCCCGAACCCCTCGCCGCGCTTCTTCGGCTTCCACGAGGTCTTCCACTCCCTGACGCTGGCAGCCTTCGTGGCCCACTACGTCGGCATCTCGCTGGCCGCCTACTCGCACTGAGGACTCCGCCGGGGACCGCTCCATCCTGCCGTTATCGCACGGCCGCCCGGAGCTCGCACGCCGGGCGCGGCCCATGGAGGGGGCCCCACCGCAGCACGCGGTGGGGCCCCTTTCCCGTGCGGGCGGCTAGCAGGTGTATCCGTCCCCGTCCGCGTCCAGGCGCAGCGGGTCGCTGCCGTTGACCTTCATCCGCTTCGGGAAGCGGTGCGCGGCCAGCCAGTCGCAGCGGGCCTGTGTGGTCTTCGCCACCTCCGCGGGGAAGGCCGCCGGGACGCACACGTTGGCCGTCCCGTAGTGCCGGTCGCAGCCGGCCACGGCGGGGGCGACCGGGACGGAGGCCCGCTGCCCCGGGTTCTCCTTCGGCGCGGCCAGCTCGTTCGCGAAGGTGTGCTCGTGCGCGGCGGGCTGCTGCTT
Organism: Streptomyces sp. NPDC058157; assembly: GCF_042884105.1. Classification (NCBI taxonomy): domain Bacteria; kingdom Bacillati; phylum Actinomycetota; class Actinomycetes; order Kitasatosporales; family Streptomycetaceae; genus Streptomyces; species Streptomyces sp. NPDC058157. Next base: position 46,502 of record NZ_JBHVUQ010000018.1, on the reverse strand, counting down.
CGCGGCGGCCAGCGAGGGGGCTCCGCCCAGGTGGACCCAGGTGGCGACGGAGGGGATGCCGGCCGCGTCGACGCCGAAGAGCATGTACCAGCCGGGCGGGGCGAGGTTGGGGTTGCTGGTGACGTTCAGGTCGATGGTGGTGCCGTTGACCACGGTCATCGGCAGGTCGACGAAGCGCTGGTTGGGGTCGGAGGAGTGGGTGACCGCCGCCGGGCGGATCAGTTCCGCCTTGGCCAGGGGCCGGTCGACGGTGATGCGCTGGGTGTCCCCGTACACCCAGTCGGTGTCGATCACCGAAGTGAGCTTGGGGCGCGGGCCCTTGAACAGGTAGGGCGGGCTGTAGACCGACACCGCGTGGTTGTACGTGCCGTTGCCCGGGTTGTCGCCGACCGACATGACCCGGCCGTCGGGCAGCAGGAAGGCGCCCGAGTGGTAGGTGCGCGGGACGGGGTCGGTGGCCAGGCCCGGCTGGTAGGTGTTGGTCCCGGGGTCGAAGAAGGAGGCCTCGAAGACCGGGTCGGCCCGGTCGTGGAGCCCGCCGCCGGTCTCCAGCACCTTGCCGTCGGGCAGCAGCACGGCGGAGACGTACATCTTGCCCTCGGCCCCGGTCTGCGGGCGCTTGCCCGTACCGGTGTCGACCAGCCCCTGGGGGAGGTCGGGGCCCGCGGTGTAGGCGGGGCTGGGCTTCTTGAGGTCGATGAGGTCGGTGAGGCGGTTGGCGGCCGGGTTGGTCTCGTTGTTGCCGCCGCCGATGGTCAGGACCCGCTGGTCCTGGGCCGGGGGCAGCAGCACGCTCGCGGACTCGTCGCGCTCGTCCTTCTTGCGCAGCCCGGGCACGTCGGTGACGGTGTTGGCCCCGTAGTCGTAGACGGAGGAGCCGGATCCGGCGGTGCCGTTGCCGAAGGTGTGGCTGCCGGAGTAGAAGAGGCGGCCGTCCTGCATGAGGATCATCGACGGGTACAGGCCCCAGTAGGACCAGGTCTGGTTGACCTGGTTCAGCGGCAGCCACTTGTTCTGCGCCGCCGAGAACAGCTCCGCGGTGACGTTGCCGGTGGAGTCCTCCTTCAGGCCGCCGAAGGAGATCACGTCACCGTTGCCGAGGATGGTCGCGGACGGGTACCAGTGCCCGCCGCCCAGGTCGTTGGTCTTGGTGTAGCTCTCGGTCGCGGGGTCGAAGACGTACGAGTCCTTCAGGCCCTGGTAGCCGATCTTGCCGTCGGCGGACGGGTAGCCCTTGTTGCCGCTCATCACCAGCACCCGGCCGTCGGCCAGCTGCACGTGCCCGGAGCAGAACATGTCCACCGGGGTCGGGATCGTCTTCACGCTCCCGGCGACCGGGTCGTAGACGGCGGAGGTGAAGGTGCCGGCGTTGAACTGGGAGATGTCGTTGCCGGAGCCGGCGATCAGCAGCACCTTGCCGTTCTTGAGGACCACGGCGTGCATCGAACGCACCGGGTTCTGGGTGCCCATCACCTCCCACTTGCCCTTGGCGCACTCCTCGGCGGTCCCGGTGCAGGTGGGCTGGGGCGGGACGGCGGCCACTTCCTCCAGCGCGTAGTCGTCGGTGGTGAGGGTGCCCACCCCGTAGACGGACAGCCCCCAGGCGATCTTGTCGGTGTTCGGCGGGACGGCGGGCGTACGCACCCGGGTGCGCGACCAGGCGGCACTGACCGGCGGGTTCTGCAGGTCGGTCCAGTACTGCCAGCCGGCGGCGGTGTCGTGGCGGAAGACGGTCACCGCCACGTCCGGGGTGTTCGACTTGTACCAGGCCGAGAGGTCGTACTGCTTCCCCGGCGTGACGGCCGGGGCGCAGGTGGTGTTCCCCGTGACCAGGGCCTTGCGGTCGCCGTCGACGCGGCGGGTGAGCGAGACCCTCATGGCCTTGGTGCCGCTGTGGACGTCGGCGACGGTGGCGAAGGTGAAGTCGTTGTCGCCCCAGCCGGATTTCTCCCAGCAGGAGGGCATGTCGGAGCCGGGCGCGCCGGCGGTCTCGAAACCGGGGTTGGTGAGCAGGTTGGGCGCTCCGGCCGTGGCCTGCTGGGGGGCGGTGAGCAGCAGGCCTGCGGTCATCGCCCCGACGGCGGCCAGCGCGGCCCTGCGCCCTGCCCTCCGTCGGATCGTCCTTGGCATGCGGTGGTTCCTTTCGGTGCGGCTCAACTCCTGGTCGTGGGACGGGTGCGGGCCGCCGCGCGTGGCCCGCGCGGCAGGTAGACGAGGGCCTCCGTGGCGACGAAGCGCAGGACGAAGGTGGTGACCAGCGCCAGCGCGGTCGCGGGCAGGACGCCGAGGCCGAACCGGTCGACGAACAGCGCGATCAGCGGGATCCGCAGCAGCAGGTCGGCGTTGGCGAGGAGGGCGAAGCGTCCGACGCGGTCCGCCCAGTGGCGGTGGCGGCGGCGGTCGCGGAAGAGGAGGGTCTCGATGAGCAGGAAGTTCCACAGCACCCCGGCCTGGTTGGCCACGACCTCGGCGGCGAGGTACTGCATCCCGGCGTGGGTGAGCAGCCACAGCGCGAGGAGGTTGGGGACGAAGCCGGAGAGCCCGATCAGGCCGAAGCCGATCATCCGGGCGAGCGGGCTCGCCGAGCGGAGGGCGGCCAGGTGGGTCAGGAAGCGCAGTCCTTCGCGGGCGGTGGACTTGGACTCCCCGGCGAAGCGGTCCTGGAAGACGAAGGGGACCTCGGCGGTCTTCTCCGGGCGGCACCGGACGGCCAGTTCCAGGAGGATCTTGTAGCCGAGGGGTTTGAGCGCCCCGCCGGTGGCGGCGCCGGTGACGGCGGAGCGGCGGATGGCGAAGAAGCCGCTCATCGGGTCGCTGATGCCGCGCAGGGCGCGCGGGAAGAGGCCCTTGGCCAGCCAGGTCGCGCCGCGCGAGACGGCGACGCGGTAGCCGCCGGCGAGTCCGGCCCGGCTGCCGCCGGGGAGGTAGCGGGAGGCCACGACGAGGTCGGCGCCGGTGCGTTCGCCCTCGCCGACGAGTTCGGGGACCAGGTGCGGGGGGTGCTGGAGGTCGGCGTCCATGACGACGATCCAGTCCGAGGCGGCCCGGGCGATGCCCTCGACCACGGCCCCGCCCAGGCCCCCGGCCGGGCTGTCGCGGTGCAGGACGTCCACCGGGAAGGGGCAGTCGGCGGCGGCCTTCTCGATCAGGGCCGGGGTGTCGTCGGTGGAGTCGTCCACGAACAGCACCCGGCAGGCGGGGCGCGGGGGCAGGGCGGCGCGCAGCTGCCCGAGCAACTCGGCCACGTTCGCGGACTCGTTGTAGGTCGGGATGATCAGGGTGACGCCGCCGGGCCCGGAGGACGCCGGCGGAGCGGCGACTTCCGGATCGTCCAGGGCGTGCGGGGGCCACAGGTCCTCGCTCATGGTGGTTCAGCTCCCACTCTCGCGGTCGGTGCGGCGGATCTCGATACGGTCCTCGCCCGTACCGAAGACGGCGACCGCGGTCGAATGCTCCAGAGCAGCCTTCACCGTGGGCAGGTCCACCGCGTCGCGACGCACGGTGGGCGAGGAGACCACGTAGTCGATGTCCCGCCAGCCCCGCGGCAGGGTCTTGGTGACGGCCGGGTCGAGGTCCGCCTTGTAGAACCAGATGGCGCCGGGTCCGGGTGCAAAACCGGAGTGAACAGCGTCGAGCCAGAGCGCGTCGTCGACGAGGACACGGGTGTGCGCCGGGTCGGACACCTCCCGGCCCAGCCAGGCGGCGGCCTGCCGGTAGGGGGCGTTGGCGTCGGCGGTGAGGGCGGTGCGGTCGCCCTCGTACCAGCGCGGGAGCACGTACGCGGCGGCCGAGGCGGCGAGGACGCCGATCAGCGCCCACCGCGCGTACACCAGCGCCCGCCGCTCCCCGGGGCCGCGGCGCCGGCGCAGGACGGCGTGGGTGACGCTGGCCGCGGCGGCGGCGAGGACCAGGGCGAGGAAGGGCAGGGCCTGGATCACGTACATCGCCGGGAGGTAGCCGGAGGGCCGCATCGCCACCACCGCGAGGATCACGGCGGCCAGGGCCGGCCCCGCGAGGGCCCGGGCGGTGACCGACCACCGGTGGGTGGCCAGCAGCAGGACGGCGCCGGCCAGTCCGCCCAGGGGCAGGACCGTGTCGTAGTACAGCCAGGACCGGAAGACGCCGTTGGAGCCGGAGCCGGGGTCGAGGATGAAGCCGGAGCCGGGGCGGCTCATCTGGTAGGTGATGCCGTCGATGAGGGAGACGTGTCCGGCGCCGGGCAGCAGCTCGTCGTTGAGCAGCGCGTACAGCGGGTACGCCAGGCCGATCAGGGCGCAGGCGGTGATGGCCCCGGTGACGGCGAACTTGCGGGTGTCAGGGTGGCTGTGGCGCCACATCGTCACCAGCAGCGCCGGGAGCACCACCAGCATCGTCTCCTTGGTCAGGACGGCGGTGGCGGCCGCCAGCCCCGACCCGAAGTGGTGCCACAGGTGCCGGCTGGGGGACGCGGCCAGGCAGAAGGCCAGCAGCATCCACATCACGGCGAGGTTGTCGAGGAAGATCTCCCGCTGGAGCACCACGGACAGCGGGGACAGCCCGAACAGGCCCATCGCGAGCCCGGCCGCCCAGCGCGGCAGCCACAGCCGGCGGGCGAGCACGTAGATCAGCACGGAACTCGCGGCCGAGACGGCGAGCATCGAGAAGCGCATCGGCGCGACCGTCATCCAGTCGGGCACGAGGAGGGACGGCAGCCAGGTCAGGCCGGCGATCTGGATCCAGCCGAGCGGCGGGTGGTCGTACCAGTACGTGTAGTGCGCCAGGCCCCGGCCCTGCTGGACCGCCCACGCCTGGGCCAGGTAGGTGCCCTCGTCGTCGCTCAGGGCGGGGAAGTTCGTGAGGTTCCAGCCCTGGACGAGGAGGATCACCAGCAGCAGGACCCCGCACAGCAGCAGGTCGGGGCGCGAGGAGCGGAAGCGGACCACCGGGCGGACCGGGGCGGGCTGCCGGACGCCCGCGCTCCCGGAGGCCGCGTCCCGGCCGGCGGGGCGCCGGGAGCCGGGCAGCCGGCGTACGGGCAGGAGCTGGGCGGTGGCGGCCGGGTCGGCGGGCTGGGGATCAGTGGCCGTGGGCACGGTGGCGGTCACCGGTGGGCGTCCTCTCGGTTCGGGGCGGAGGAGGGCGCGGCGCCGGCGGGGGCGGTCTCCAGGTGGGCGCCGGTGTGGCTGGTGAGTTCCCACTCGTTGCGGCCGCGCTGCTCGCGCCAGACCGCGCGGATCGCGGCGCCCGCCAGCATCACCTGGTAGAACGGGCCGCCGACGATGAGCTTGAGGTAGTGCACGAAGCGCACGCGCAGCCCGTACTGGCGGCCGAAGTCGTGCAGGCCGACGATCTCGAAGACGAAGGTCACCATCGCCGTGATCAGGGGCAGGAAGGTGATGATCGCGACCCCGACGGGCACGTCGAGGAAGACCGCGACGGCGAAGTTCACCGGGATGATCACCCCGGAGGCCGCCTGCATGAACGGGGTCATCAGGGTGTAGCGGGCCAGCCAGCGCTGCCCCCGGCCGGGCAGCTGCTGCCAGTCCTTCTTCCGGTAGACCTGCAGGAAGCCCTGGTTCCAGCGGGTGCGCTGCTTGAGCAGGCTCATCAGCGAGCCCGGGGTCTCCTCGCGGGTGACCATGTCGGAGTCGTAGGCGACGACCACCTTCTTGCCGACCGAGGAGAGCCGTACGCCCAGGTCGCAGTCCTCGGCGAGGCAGTTCTGGTCCCAGCCGCCGGCCTCGCGCAGCACCCCGGTGCGCACGAACACGGTGTTCCCGCCGAGCGGGATGAACCCCTTCTCGGCGTGCAGGTGGAGGCGGGAGCGGAACCAGAAGAAGTACTCCAGGCAGTTGCGCAGGCTGTACCAGCTGGAGTGGAAGTTGATCAGCTGGACCCCGCCCTGGACCACGTCGGCGCCGGTGGCGCGGAAGGCGTGGTCGACGTGGGAGAGGAGCTCGGGGTGGACCTGGTCCTCGGCGTCGAAGACCCCGACGATGTCGCCCCGGCAGTGCGGGAGGGCGGTGTTGAGGGCCTTCGGCTTGTTCTTGGTCTCGTTGTGGTCGACGACGACCCGTACCCGCTCGGGCGCGCGGGCGGCCGCCCGGTCGGCGACGGCGGCGGTCTCCGGGTCGTCGTGGCCGACGATGACGATGATCTCGTAGTCGGTGTGGCTCGATTCCAGGAGCCGGTCGATGGTGTGTTCCAGTACGGCCTGCTCGTGGCGGGCGGGCAGCAGGAGCGAGAAGGCCAGCCGGTCGCCGCCGTCGGGGCGGTCGAAGCGGGTCGAGGCCAGCGTCTCGGGCGTGCGCCAGGCGTGCATCTGCCACCACAGGGTGAAGGCGGCCATCCAGAACAGGGCAAGAGAAATGGCGGATATAACGACAGAGGTGAACAAACCGTCCCCCACAGACATGCCGCAACCCCAGGCGGCGACCGGCAAACCCCCCGGAGGCGTGATGCGGGCCCCCCGGCCCGCCGCCCCCGTGTTCCCCCTCGTGCACACCCCCCGGTGCGCGTCTCGGTGACTCCCCTCGGTGACTCCCGAGGACACGAGACTAGGCACCACATGTGAAGCTCAGGCGCCGCCCAGTTAAAAACCACATTTCCGAGTTGATGTACCGCAACCGGAATTGACGCTACTCCGGGCCCTTCAGGGACGAACCCCACCCAACTGGTCAGCCAGCTCGACCGGTTCCGTCGTAGGGCGCGCGCAGACGAAGTGCCGGCACACGTACGCCGTAGGAAGGTCGCGCACCAATGTGCGCTCGGCCAGCAGGGGGAACTCCCCTCCGCTCCCGTCCGCCGCACGCGGCAGCCCGACCGCCACCACCGCCCCGGGAGCCGTCCCCAGCAACGCGGTGCGGTGCAGGGCGGCCGTCGCCGGATCCTCGGGGTGCCCGACGACGGCCACCTCGCGGGGCCCGTCCACGAGCGCCTCCGCCACCGCCAGGCCGTGCCCGATGAAGCGCGGGGCGCGCGGACCGAGGGCCTGTACCACCCCGAGCGCCCGCTCGGCCGCCTCGCGGTGGGGGCGCGAGCCGGTGTGCGCGGCGTACGACAGCAGCGCGCCGGCCGCGGCCGTCCAGCCGGAGGGGGCGGCGGTGTCGGTGGGGTCCTGGGGGCGGCGGATCAGCTGCTCGGCGTCGTGCGCGGTGTCGTAGAGGGACCCGTCCTCGGCGGTGAACCGGGCCATCACGAGATCGACGAGGAACCCGGCGAACTCCAGCCAGACCCCCTCCCCGGTGACGGAGGCCAGGGTCAGGAACCCCTCGGCGACGTCCCCGTAATCCTCCAGCACCCCGGCATTGGCCCCGGCCCGCCCGTCCTTGCTGGTCCGCGCCAGCCGGGCCGTCCCGTCCATGTGCACGCGCACCAGCAGGTCGGCGGCCTCGACGGCCCGCTCGACCAGGTCCGGCCGCTCGAAGAAGGCCCCGCACTCGGCGAGGGCGGCGATGGCCAGCCCGTTCCAGGCGGCCACCACCTTGTCGTCCCGGCCGGGCGCGGGCCGCGCGCCGCGCGCCGCGAGCAGCCGCGCCTTGACGGAGGCGATCCGGTCGGCCTCCACCACCGGCCCGTCCTGCGGCAGTTGCAGCACCGACTTCCCGTGCTCGAAGGTCCCCTCCCCGGTGACCCCGAAGTACGCGGCGGCCAGCTCCCCGTCGGCCTCCCCGAGCACGTCCGCCAACTGCCCGGGCGTCCAGGCGTAATAGGCCCCCTCGACATGCCGCCCGGTCCCCTGCTCCGCACTGTCGGCATCGAGGGCGGAGGCGAACCCGCCCTGCTCGGTGCGCAGTTCCCGCACCATGAAGTCGGCGGTCTCCAGCGCGACCCGGCGCGCGAGATCGGACCCGGTGGCCCGCCACAGATGCGCGTACACCCGGCACAGCAGGGCGTTGTCGTACAGCATCTTCTCGAAGTGCGGCACGACCCACTCCCGGTCCACGGAGTACCGCGCGAACCCCCCGCCGAGCTGGTCGTAGATCCCGCCCCGGGCCATGGCCTCACAGGTGTCGGCCGCCATCTGCAGGGCCCCCTCGGACCCGGTGCGGGCGTGGTGGCGCAGCAGGAACTCCAGCGCCATGGACGGCGGGAACTTCGGCGCCCCGCCGAACCCGCCCCGCACGGCGTCGTACTCCCGCGTCAGCCCGAGCAGCGCCTGCCCGAGCTCCTCACCCCCGGGCAGCCCGGCCTTCCCGTAGTCCAGCTGCCGCCCGGCGAGGTCCCGCACGATCCGCTGCGCCACCTCGGCCACCTCCTCCCGCCGCCCGACCCAGGCCCCGCGCACGCCTTCGAGCACCTGCATGAAGGAGGGCATGCCGTGCCGGGGCTCGGGCGGGAAGTAGGTCCCGAAGTAGAAGGGCTCGGCATCGGGCGTCAGGAACACGGTCATGGGCCACCCACCCTGCCCGGTCGCCGCCTGCACGGCCTCCATGTACACGGCATCGACGTCGGGCCGCTCCTCGCGGTCGACCTTGACGCTGACGAAGTGCTCGTTCATGTAGCCGGCGGCGAGCTCGTCCTCGAAGGACTCGTGCGCCATGACGTGGCACCAGTGGCAGCTGGAGTACCCGACGCTCAGCAGGACGGGCACGTTCCGCTCCCGCGCCTCGGCGAACGCCTCCGCCGACCAGGGCCACCAGTCGACCGGATTGTCCGCGTGCTGGAGCAGGTACGGCGAGGTCTCGTTCACGAGGCGGTTCGACATGCGCCCATCCTGCCCCACCACCCGCCGTCCGCCACGCGACGGGCCCGTCGTACCCCGGTTCGGCCGCCGGGCGCCCGGCGGCGCCGCGACGCGTACATATATGCACGGCGATGGCCGTTCGTGGACCAACTCCCTCTGATCTAGCTCAGATTGACTCGCGCTGCGGACCGTCCCGCAGGACACTTGGCGCACGTTTGCGGAGCTCTCCGAGGAGGATGCCGATGCGGGACAGCCATCGTGTCGAGGCCGAGCGGGTGCTGGTCCGGGCCGTGCAGGAGGAGGTCCGGCGGGCGGGGGGCGGGGTGGACGCGGAGGTGTTGCTCGGGCGGGGGCGGGAGGCGCTCGACGGGCTGGCCTCGGTGGCGGACGAGGAGTACGCCGCGTACGTGGCCGCGCTGGACGAGGCCGCCGCCGGGGAGCAGACGTTCGGGGAGGCGTTCCGGCGGGCCGGCAGCGGGACGGCCCTGCTGGTGACGGCCGTCGCCGCGGCGGCCGCCGCCGGGGCGGACATGGCCTTCGGGGTCGACGCCGGTACGGCGCTCAGCGCGGGGATCGTGGCGGGTGCGGCGGGGGCCGCGACGGCGGCGGTGCGGGTGGCGGCGGTGCACGTGCCGGCCGCGAACCGGCGGGCCGGGGCCGCGGGGCGCCCGGGTGGGCCGGAGCAGCTGAGGCTGAAGTGGCTGACGGCGCTGGAGGTGCGGGGGATCCGGCCGTTCCTGGCGCAGGAGCGGGCCGTGGCGGTGGCCGGGGCGCGTTCGGCGGGTTCGGCGGGTTCGGCGGGCGCCGCGGGTGCCGGACCGGCGCGGGGGGCCGTGCCGCCGCAGCTGCGCGGGGCCGATCGGAGCGCCGAGGCGCGGCGGCGGAGCATGCTGGAGCAGTCGTTCGGGCAGCTCCCGGACGCCGACGCCCTGTTCGGCGGCCGGCGGGCGGAGCTGGAGCGGATCGGGCAGTGGGTGCGGACGGCGCGGGCCAGCACCGAGACCCGGCCGGTGGTGGTCGTGCTGCACGGGGAGCCGGGGGTGGGCCGGACGGCGCTGGCGCTGCGGGCGGCGCACGGGCTGCGGGACCAGTTCCGCGGGGCGTGCGCGGTGGACCTGCGGGGCGGGGCCCCGGCCGCGGGCGAGGCGCCGCTGTCGACGCGGGAGGCACTGCTGCACCTGCTGAACCGGCTCGGCGCCCCGCGCGAGCAGCTGCTGTTCCGCGAGGGGGCCTCGGCCGAGCAGCAGGTGCGCCGGCTCGGGGAGCTGTACCACCAGCACCTCCAGGGGCTGCCGGTGACGGTGGTGCTGGACGACGCGGTGGACCCGGAGCAGGTGCGGGCGCTGGTGCCGGAGCGGTCCGAGAGCCTGGTGCTGGTCACGGCGCGGGAGCCGCTGGAGCTGCCCGCGGACCTGGCGGCCTGGGTGCACCAGCTGCCGGTGGTGCGGCTGGCGGAGCCGGACGCGGCCGAGGTGCTGCGGGCCGGGGCCCGCGCCGCGGGCGGGACGGCGCCCGGGCCGGAGGCGGAGGCGCGGCTGCTGGAACTGGCGGCGGGGCTGCCGCTGGCGCTGCGGGTGCTGGCCCCGCTGGGGGCGACGCGCTCCTCGGACGGCGGCGGAGAAGGGGACGGGGAAGGGGACGGGGGCGGTGCGCTGGAACGGGCCCTGGAGCTGGCCTACGCGCGCCTGCCCGAGGAACGGCGCCGGCTGCTGCGCCGGCTGACCCTGGCCGGGCGGGCCTCGCTGGGCGCGGCGGCCGCCGCCGCGCTGGCGGACACGGAACGGGTGGAGGCCGGGCGGCTGCTGGGCGAGCTGGCACGGGCCGGCCTGCTGGACCTCGTCCGCGGGGAGCGGTACCGGATGCACGACGCGGTGCGCGCGTACGCGGCGGCGCGGCTGGCGGCGGACGAGGACCGGGCGGAGGCGGCGGCCGCGCACGAACGGCTGATCCGGGACTACGCGCGGCTGGCGGACTCGGTGATCCGGATGGTCGACGGGAAGATGTCGACCCGGGCGCATCACTTCGGGGGCCACGGCTTCCCCTCGCTGGACGCGGCACTGCGCTGGCTGGACGACGAGTCGAGCTTCATCACGGCGGCGCTGCGCCACTCGGAGGGGGTGGACCAGCAGGCGGTGCTGGACCTGCTGGGGGCGCTGTGCGACTTCTGCCTGCTGCGCGGGGACCTGTACCGGCTGGGTGAGATCAACGAGCTGACGCGGGCGGTGGACCAGGGCCGGCTGAACCGGTCGGTGCAGTGGCGCACGGGCATCGCGGCGCGCCAGCTCGGCGAGCTGGACAAGTCGCGGACGACGCTGACCTCGCTGGTGGACCAGTTCAAGGAGGCCCGGCAGGAGCCGGGCGCGGCGATGGCCCTGCTGTCGCTGGGCATCACCCTGCACCACCAGGGGAACCTCCCGGAGGCGGCGGCCCGGATCCGGGAGGCGCTCGCGCTGCAGGGGCCCGCGGAGCTGGCGGGCGACCGGGCGTGGTCGCTGCACGCGCTGGGGGCGGTCGAGCGGGACCGGGGGCGCCTGGCGGAGGCGGTGGTGCTGCTGGAGCGGTCGCTGGCGCTGCACCGGGAGAGCGAGAGCGTGCACGGGGAGGCCTGGGCGCACTTCCAGCTGGGCCAGGTGCACGTGCGGGTGGGTGACGTGGCGCGGGCGGAGGAGGAGCTGCTGCTGGCCCTCGGCCTGTACGGGCGTACCCGCGACGACCGGGGCGAGGCGTGGGCGCTGACCCAGCTGGGGCGGGCCCGGGTGATCGCCGGGGATCCGGGGACGGCGCTGGAGCGGCTGCGGGACGCGCTGGCCCGGCACCGGCTGGCGGAGGACGCGCGCGGGGAGGCGTGGACGCTGTACTACCTGGGGCAGGCGCTGGAGGAGGACGGCGGGATCGACCGGGCGGTGCGGGAGCTGGAACGGGCCCGGACGATGTTCTCGCGGATGCGGGACGTGTACGGGCTGGCGCACGCCCGCTACCACTCGGGGCGGGTGACGCGGGACCAGCGGGCGGCGCGCACGGGGAACCTGCGCAACTCCGGTTTCGCACGGCAGCTGCTCGTGGACGCCCGGGCGGACTTCCGGCGCATCGGGCTGGCCCACGGGGAGGGCTGGGCGTGCCTGGAGCTGGCGGTGGTGGACGCGGGGAACGGGCGGGTGCCGCAGGCGCTGGCGCTGTGCGGGGAGGCGGCGGGGCTGTTCGCCTCGTACGGGGACCGGCGCGGGGAGGACTGGGCCCGATTCCTGCGCTGCACCCTGCTGCCCCACGCGGGCACGCCGGGCGGGGCGCAGGAGGCCGCGGTGGAGCTGGCCGCGCTGGCGAAGGGCGCACACGGGCTGCGCGGAGACCGGCTGGAGGAGTGCGTGGAGGCGTACGGGGCGGTCCTGGCGCGCGGGGTGGACCCGGCGGAGGGCTGGCAGGCCTGGCGTCTGGGCCTGGTCCCGGACCTGCGCGCCCGGGAGGTGATGGGCGTCCCCCTGCCGGCGCCGTCGGCCTGACCCTGGCGAGCGGAGCACCGCTCACCGACGCGAGCACCGCCCACGCGGGAGAGCACCGCACGCCGCAGCGACGGCGCGCGCGAGCGCCCCGCCCCTGCCGCTCCACGGCGGCGGGGGCGGGGGCAGGGGCTCACCCGTGGTGCGGGATCAGGCCTTGGGGCCGTCGGCGGCCGGGGCCGCCGTCGCGCCGGCCGGCTCCGGGGCTTCCTCGAAGTTCACCCGGCCCATGTGCTTGCTCATCGACTTCATCAGGCCCCACACGCCGAGGGCGAGGGCCGCGAACACGATGAACCCGAGGAGCCCCGGGGTCACCTTGTTCTTGTCGAAGGTGTCGGCGGCCAGCGGAACGAGCTGGGTGACTGCTGCCTGCATAGCGCTCATGGCTACACATTCTCCCGGATGCCCGCGAAGAGGTCGGACTCGGGGAGGGAAGTGTCGACGAGCGACTTCGCCAGCTCGTACTCCTCCGTGGGCCAGACCTCCTTCTGGATCTCCATCGGGACGCGGAACCAGCCGCCGTCCGGGTCGATCTGCGTGGCGTGCGCGATGAGGGCCTTGTCACGGATCTCGAAGAAGTCCGCGCACGGCACGTGCGTGGTCAGGGTCCGCTCCTTGCGCTCGAACTCCTTCCACCGCTCCAGCCACTCGCCGTAGGGGGACTCCAGGCCGCGCGCGAGGAGCGCCTCGTGCAGCGCGATGGTGCGCGGCTTGTTGAAGCCCTGGTTGTAGTAGAGCTTCTGCGGCTGGTAGGCGGCGCCGTACTCGGCCTCGGGGAACTTGTCGGTGTCGGCCGCGCCGTCGAAGGCCACCATCGTGATCTTGTGGGTCATGATGTGGTCGGGGTGCGGGTAGCCGCCGTTCTCGTCGTACGTGGTGATGACCTGCGGCTTGAAGGCGCGGATCTTCTTCACCAGCTCGCCCGCGGCCTCGTCCACGTCCGCGAGGGCGAAGCAGCCCTCGGGCAGCGGGGGCAGCGGGTCGCCCTCGGGCAGGCCGGAGTCCACGTAGCCGAGCCATTCCTGCTCGATGCCGAGGATCTCGCGCGCCTCGTCCATCTCCTTGGCGCGCACCTCGTGGATGTTCTCCTCGATGTACTTGTCACCCTGGAGCTTGGGGTTCAGCACGGAACCGCGCTCACCGCCGGTGCAGGTCACCACCAGGACGGGCACGCCCTCGGAAACGTACTTGGCCATCGTGGCCGCGCCCTTGCTCGACTCGTCGTCGGGGTGGGCGTGCACGGCCATCAGTCGAAGCTGCTCGGTCAAGACAGGATCCTCTGTGATTCGGCGCGACGGTCAACCTCTATATTGACCGAATCGGGGGACGGAAAATTCCTGGGTGCCTCACCCTCCCCAGCGAGAGGAATCGATCATGAGCGCGGTGCGCGAAGGGCTCCCGGAAGGCCGTTACGGCCGGTCGGCGGACGAGCGTGCGGACCGGAAGCTCAAGGTCGTCGGGTCGGTGCTCGGCGTCGGGCTGCTGGCCGTCGTCGGCTGGATCGGCTGGGACTACGTCGGCGGGCAGAGCGTCAGCGCCGAGGTGATCAAGTTCCAGATCGTCTCCGACTCCGAGGTGAAGGTGCACCTGGAGGTCCGCAAGGACGCTTCCGTCACGGGTGTCTGCACCCTCGACTCCCAGGACCAGGACCACGGAGAGGTCGGCCGGGCGGACTTCACGTTCCCCCAGAAGGCGACGCGGGTGGACGAGGTGGTCACGCTGAAGACCACGGGCCGGGCCACGATGGTGCAGCTGGTCGGCTGCCAGGAGGCGGGCACCGCCCGCTGAGCCGTCGGCCGAGCCGCCCGCCGAGCCTCCCGCCGGACCGCCCGGGGCGACACCCCGCCGAATCCCCGCGTCATGATCGCTTCCGCGCCTAGCATGTGCACGCCATCCCCCGTGCCCTGTCCAGCCGACGGAAGAATTCCATGCGCTTCAAGCGGACCCTGACCGCGACCGCAGCCATAGCCTCACTCATCACCCTCACCACCGCCTGCGAGGACCCGGCCAAACCGACCCCGCCCGCCGCGAGCCCGGCCGCGACCGCCGGCGCCTCCGCCCAGGCCTCCCCCGCGGCCGCCGGCGCCGCACCGGCCACGCTCGCCGAGGTGCAGGCCTACCTCCAGAAGTTCACCTCCTGCGAGCGCCTGGGCACCGGGCCGAACGACGAACGGCTGCCGGCCACCGACGACACGAAGGACGGCAACTGGGGCGTCACCGAGCGCGGCGTCTGCACGGACGTCAAGCGGCACGGCGACATCCTGATCTACCTGGTCCCGGACATGAAGGCCTTCCAGCAGGCCTACTACGACCACACCATGAAGGAGATGCAGGCGGGCAACGGCAGCGTCGGACTCTTCAGCCGGACGATCGTCGGCAAGGGCTTCGTGGTCGTGCCGAGGAAGACCAAGACCGCCGTGGACCTGGTCGCGTCCGACATGCGGATCATCTCCTGCAACCCGGGCTTCTCCGTACCGGCCGGCTACAAGAGGGAGAAGACCCTGGTCGACTACTGCGGCCTCACCGACTTCGTCAGCAGCAAGGACGGCGACGGCAGCCCGAACCTGGAGGAGCCGCACGACCCCTCCTCCGAGGGGTCGGAGAAGCCGGGCCAGCCGGCCACCGGCAGCCTGGGGCTGCCCAGCGCGGGCAGCATGGAGGAGCTGAAGAAGCTCGTCCACCCCTACTACATCGACTGCACGCAGATCACCGTCACCGACGAACACGTCCAGTCGATCGACTACCTGCCGGTCGTCGGCCGAGAGGGCCCGGCCGCCTGGGGCGTCAAGGAGCGGGCGGTCTGCGGGCAGCTCGGCGGCGCGCAGCGCGCGCACAACCTGAACTGGCTGGACGTCGTCAGCGACATGAAGACCCTGCAGACCAAGGCCAAGGCGGCCCAGCTGGCCGACCTGAAGGACGACGGCCGCATCAACCTCACCCAGACCAAGCTGCTGGTCGGCACCAACATCGCCCTGGAGGTCAACGCCGCCGCCAACCTCGACGGGCTCTACCAGCGCCAGTTCCTCTACCTGAACTGCGAGCCCGGCTTCAGCGCCCCGGCGGGCTACCGGGTGGAGCGGGCACAGGTCGACGGCTGCGTGCTGACGAACTTCGAGCGCCCCAAGAGCTGACGGAGTACCGCCCGGGGCGTTCGCGGTACGCCCCGGGCGGGGTAGGGAACGGGGTGTTCCGTCGTTCGCGCACCAACAGCCCCAGCAGCCCCCGCAGCCTCAGGAGCCTCGCCATGTCCCTGTTCATCCCGGATTTCGACGACTCGGTCGTCGTCCGCGCCGCCGGCGCGGAGGAGATCCACTACGGGCCCGACTCCACCCTGCGGCTGCTGGCCGACAGCTCCGCCGCCGGCGGGTTCCTGTCCACCATGCGCGTGAGCCTGCGCGCCGGCTCCGACGGCGCCCGTCCGCACCACCACGGCCGGTCCGCCGAGATGTTCTACGTGATCGACGGGACGACCCAGCTGCTGGCCGGCGACAAGGTGGTCACCGCCGAGGCCGGCGACCTGGTCGTCGTGCCGCCGGGACAGCAGCACGCCTTCGCCGCCACGCCCGGGGAGAGCGCCGAGATGCTGGTGGTCATCACCCCGGGGGTGGAGCGGTTCGAGTACTTCCGCCACCTGGAGCGCATCAGGTTCGGGAAGGTGCCGCCGGAGAGCCTGCTGGACGTCCAGGACCTGTACGACACGTACTTCGGAACCAGCACCGTCTGGGAGGACGCGCGCACCCTCCGCGACCAATGACACACTTCATACACATCGTGTCCTCCCCCTTTTCTTCCCGAATTGTTAGGCTCGTGGTTTCGCCCGCCGCTGGCGGCTTTGTAGTCCCCTGTACCGACGAGGAGCACCCGTGACCCAGACGAGCGAGAGCGTCACCTGGCTGACCCAGGCGGCGTACGACCAGCTGAAGGCCGAGCTGGACTACCTCTCTGGTCCCGCCCGCACGGAGATCGCCACGAAGATCGCGGCTGCCCGCGAGGAGGGCGACCTGCGCGAGAACGGCGGCTACCACGCGGCCAAGGAGGAGCAGGGCAAGCAGGAGCTCCGCGTCCGTCAGCTCACCCAGCTCCTGGAGAACGCGAAGGTCGGCACCGCGCCGACGACCGCCGAGGGCGAGGTGGCCCCGGGCATGCTCGTGACCATCGCGTTCGACGGTGACGAGGACGACACGCTGGAGTTCCTGCTGGCCTCCCGCGAGTACGCCTCCGACGCCTTCGAGACCTACTCCCCGCAGTCCCCGCTGGGCGCGGGCGTGCTGGGCAAGAAGATCGGCGAGGACGCCCAGTACGAGCTCCCGAACGGCAAGAAGGCCACCGTCAAGGTCATGGCCGTCAAGCCCTTCAACGGCTGACCGGCCCGGCCGGCCCCTTTACGAGGACCTGCGCGCGAGCCCCCGCCGGACCGTTCCGGCGGGGGCTCGCGCACGCCCGGGGTCAGGCGGTGGCCGAGCGGTACTTGCGGACCGCGAGGGTGCGGAAGACCACGATGATCAGCAGCGACCACAGGACCGACGCGAGGACCGGGTGCTGCATCGGCCAGGCGGCCGGCACGGGGTAGCCCTCGGGGAGGTTGCCGAAGAGTTCGCGGGCCGCCTGGACGGTGGCGCTGAAGGGGTTCCACTCCGCGATGTGCCGCAGGAAGGACGGCATGTTCTCGGAGGGGACGAAGGCGTTCGAGATGAACGTCAGCGGGAACAGCCAGATCAGTCCGCCGGAGGTGGCCGCCTCCGGGGTGCGCACGGACAGGCCGATCAGGGCGCCGATCCAGGAGAAGGCGTAGCCGAGCAGGAGCAGCAGGGCGAAGCCGGCGAGGACCTTGCCGATGTTCTCGTGGGTGCGCCAGCCGACGATCAGGGCCACGACCGCCAGGACGACCACGGTCAGCGCGGTCTGCACGAGGTCGGCGAGGGTGCGGCCGGTGAGGACCGCGCCGCGGGCCATGGGCAGGGAGCGGAACCGGTCGATGAGGCCCTTGTGCATGTCGTCCGCGATGCCGGCGCCCGCGCCGGCGGTGGCGAAGGTGACGGTCTGGGCGAAGATGCCGGCCATGAGGAACTCGCGGTAGGCGTCCGGCGAGGTGCTGCCGCCGACGGCGATGGAGCCGCCGAAGACGTAGCTGAACAGCACGACGAACATGACCGGCTGGACCACGCCGAAGACGATGACCTCGGGGATCCGGGACATCCGGATCAGGTTCCGCTTGGCGATGACCAGGGAGTCGCGCACGCCCTGGAGCAGGCCCCCGCGCGGGCGTGGGGCGGCGAGTTCGGTTCCGGATACGGTGCTGGTCACTTCGCCGCCCTCCTGCCGCCCCGGCTCGCGGGCGCGGCTTCGCCGCCGTCGGCGTTGCCGTTGCCGTTGCCGCTGCCGCTGCCGTTGTTCTCCGTGAGCTCGGCCGCGTGGCCGGTGAGGGAGATGAACACGTCGTCGAGGGTGGGGCGGCGCAGGCCGATGTCGTCGATCTCGATGCCCCGCAGGTCGAGCTCGCGGATGACCTCGGCGAGCAGCTTGGCGCCGCCCTGCACGGGAACGGTGAGCTTGCGGGTGTGCTCCTCGACGGTGGTCTCGCCGCGGCCGAAGCCGGTGAGGACCTCGCGGGCGGTGGTGATGTGCTCGCGGGCGTGGACGACGACCTCGACGCGTTCGCCGCCCGTCTGCGCCTTGAGCTGGTCGGAGGTGCCGCGGGCGATGACCTTGCCGTGGTCGACGACGCAGATGTCGTGGGCGAGGCGGTCGGCCTCCTCCAGGTACTGGGTGGTGAGCAGGAGGGTGGTGCCGCCCGCGACGAGTTCCTCGATGACGTCCCACAGGGCCTGGCGGTTGCGCGGGTCGAGGCCGGTGGTGGGCTCGTCCATGAACATCACGGGCGGGCGGACGACGAGGGCGGCGGCGAGGTCGAGGCGTCTGCGCATGCCGCCGGAGTAGGTCTTGGCGGTGCGGTCGGCGGCTTCGGTGAGGTTGAAGCGCTCCAGGAGTTCGACGGCCCGCGCCTTGGCCGCGCGGCCGCTCATCTGGTAGAGCTGGCCGACCATCTGGAGGTTCTCGCGGCCGGTGAGGTACTCGTCGACGGCGGCGAACTGGCCGGAGAGGCCTATGGAGCGGCGGACCTCGTTGGGGTGCTTGAGCACGTCGATCCCGGCGACGACGGCCCGGCCGCTGTCGGGCTGGAGGAGGGTGGTCAGGACGCGCACGGCCGTGGTCTTGCCCGCGCCGTTGGGGCCGAGGAGGCCCAGCACGGTTCCCTCGGGGACGTCGAGGTCCACGCCGTCCAGTGCCCGTACGTCGCCGAAGGTCTTGACCAGGGCTTCGGCATAGATGGCGCCTGGCATACGGATTCTCCCAGCGATCAGCAGTCGAATCAGGGCATTACCAGTCAAATCCTAGGTGCACCGGAAGGGGCCCGCCCGGCGCAACGGAACCATATCGCGTCATATCGCGTTGTGCTACGGGGCGGGCGCACGGACCTCTGTTCCCGTGCCCCCGGCCGGTCACCCCATCACCCGGTACCCCGCGCCGTGCAGGGTGCGGGCCACCTCCCGGCAGTGCTCGGGCCCCTTCGTCTCCAGGTGCAGCTCCACCTCCACCTCGGTGAGGCCCAGGCGCGGGTCGGTCCGTACGTGGCTGACGTCCAGCACGTTCGCGTCCACCGTCGACAGCACCCCCAGCAGCCCCGCCAGCGCCCCCGGGGCGTCCGCCACCCGCAGCCGCAGCGACAGGTAGCGGCCCGCCGCCGCCATCCCGTGCCGCAGGATCCGCTGGAGCAGCAGCGGGTCCACGTTGCCACCGGACAGCACGGCCACCACCGGCCCGCCCGCGTACCGCTCGGGCTCGCTCAGCAGCGCCGCCACCGGCGCGCAGCCGGCCGGCTCCACCACCAGCTTGGCCCGCTCCAGGCACAGCAGCAGGGCGCTGGACAGGGCGTCCTCCGACACCGTGTGCACGTCGTCCAGCAGCTCCCCGATGATCGCGAACGGGACGTCGCCGGGCCGGCCGACCTTGATCCCGTCGGCCATCGTGACCGGGCGGTCGACGGACACCGGGTGGCCGGCCCGCAGGGAGGGCGGGTACGCGGCCGCGCCCGCCGCCTGCACCCCGATCACCTTCACGTCCGGGCGCAGCGCCTTGACCGCCACGGCGACGCCCGCGGCCAGCCCGCCGCCGCCGACCCCGACGAGGATGGTGCGCACCTCGGGGCACTGCTCCAGGACCTCCAGGCCGACCGTGCCCTGGCCGGCGATGATGTCGCGGTGGTCGAAGGGGTGGATGAACACCGCCCCGGTGCGGTCCGCGTGCTCCTGGGCGGCGGCCAGCGTCTCGTCGACGACCTGCCCTTCCAGGCGTACTTCGGCCCCGTACTCCTGGGTGGCGGCCACCTTGGGCAGCGGGGCGCCGACCGGCATGAACACGGTGGAGCGGACCCCGAGCAGGGAGGAGGCCAGCGCCACGCCCTGGGCGTGGTTGCCGGCGCTCGCGGCGACGACCCCGGCGGCGCGCTGCTCGGGGCGCAGGCCCGCGATGCGCACGTAGGCGCCGCGGAGCTTGAAGGAGCCGGTGCGCTGGAGGTTCTCGCACTTGAAGTGGACCGGGGCGCCCACGAGGGAGGTGAGGTGCCGGCTGCCCTCCATGGGGGTCACCCGGGACACCCCGGACAGCATCTTCTGAGCCCCCCGGACGTCGTCGAGGATCACCTGCGGGACGGGCTGCACGCGGTAGTTCATGCGGCCAGTCTCGCAGCCCGCGGGGGCCCCGGCGCAGGGATGGACGGGGCGTCCGCGCGGTCTTGAGGCGGGCCCCGGGAGGCCCCTGGGGCGGGGGCGAAATCTCGCCATGCGGAACGTGCGGAGGACGCTCGCGCGGATGGGTCGTATCAGTTGTCAAACGCGGCGTACGAGCCGCCGCACGGCCGCGTACTCTGTCCCCCATCCTTGTCGGCCCCACGCGAAGAGAGCCACGGCATGCCCTCCATCCCGGCCAGTTCCGACCTGCCCACGGCGGCCGAAGCGCCCGCCGGATCCGGACTCCTGGACGCGCTCCAGCACCAGGTGGCCGTCTTCGCCCGCCGGGCCGAGCAGACCCGCCTCGGCGGGGTCGGCCAGGCCCGCAACTCCATGGACCGCGCCGCGTACCTGCTGCTGAACCGGCTCGACCTCGAAGGCCCGATGGGCGTCAAGGCGCTGGCGGGCGGGATGGGCATCGACTCCTCCACCGTCACCCGGCAGGTGGCCCCGCTGGTCGACGGCGGGCTGGTCAAGCGGACCTCGCACCCCGAGGACGGCCGGGCCGTGGTCCTCGCGCTGTCCCCGCGCGGGCTGGCGCGGCTGGAGGAGGTCCGCTCCTCGCGGCGCGAGCTGATGGCCCGGGTGACCGAGGGCTGGGAGGAGGACGAGCGCGAGGTGTTCACGCGGCTGCTGACCCGCTTCAACGGCTCGCTGTCGGAGCTGATGTCCGCCGCCTCCGAGGGCGGCCCGGCCTCCTGAGCCGGTCCGGGATCCCGCCGTGTCACACCCCTTGACCGGGGTGGTGGCGCAGGCCGCACCATGTGTGCTGTGGACCGGCGTGCGGGGCGGGACCCGGAGTTCGAGGCCTTCGTCGCGGGCGCGGCGGGGCGGCTGCTGCACGTCGCGGTCCTGCTGACGGCCGAGCCTGCGGGGCAGGCGTACGCGGCGCACCGGATCCTCGCCGGCGCGCTGGCCCGTACGTACGCGCACTGGGAGAGGCTGCGCGGGGACGACCCGTACGACCACACCCGCCAGGAGGTCTGCGCCGCGTACGCGCGCACCGCGCGGCGGCTGCCGCCGGGGAGCGGGGTCCTCGCGCCGCTGAGCCCGGCGCAGCGGCTGGTGCTGGTGCTGCGGGTCTACGAGGGCGTCGCCGAGGAGGTCACGGCCGCTCAGCTGGGGCTGGCGCCGGAGCGGGTGGAGGCCCTGCGCAACCGTGCGGTGGCCGCCCTGCGCGAGGGGCTGCGGCCGGCGGCGGGGGCGGCATGAGCCCGTACGACCGTAAGGAAGCGCAGGTCAGGCAGTTGCTGGAGGGGCCGCACCCGGTGGTGCCGGCCGGTCTGGCGGCGGCTGCCGCCACCCGGGGGCGGCGGATGCTGCGACGGCGCCGGGCCCTGCGCCGGTTCGGCTGGGCGGTGCTGTGGGCGGCGGCGGTCGCCTTCGCGGTGTGGGCGGCGCTGGTCCACCCGTGGGTGACGCCGCCCAGCCACGTCTCGCCGCCCCTGGAGGGCTGGTGACCCCCAGGGACGGCGCGGGGGGTACTAGCCCAGGGCCTGGGTGAGGTCCGCGATCAGGTCGTCGGCGTTCTCGATGCCGACGGACAGGCGGATCAGGTCCGCGGGGACCTCCAGGGCCGAGCCGGCCACCGAGGCGTGGGTCATGCGGCCCGGGTGCTCGATGAGGGACTCGACGCCGCCGAGGGACTCGGCCAGGGTGAAGATCTTGGTGCGGCCGCAGATCGCGACGGCCTCCTCCTCGCCGCCGGCGACCTGGAAGGAGACCATGCCGCCGAAGTTGCGCATCTGCTTGGCGGCGACCTCGTGGCCCGGGTGCTCGGGCAGGCCCGGGTAGAGGACCTTGGTGACCTTCGGGTGGCGCTGGAGCACCTCCACGATCTTCGCGGCGTTCTCGGCGTGCCGGTCCATGCGCACGGCGAGCGTCTTGATGCCGCGCAGCACCACCCAGGAGTCGAAGGGGCCGGCGACGGCGCCCATGGCGTTCTGGTGGTAGGCGAGCTCCTCGCCGAGCGCCTCGTCGGCGGCGACGAGGGCGCCGCCGACCACGTCGGAGTGGCCGCCCATGTACTTGGTCAGCGAGTGCACGACGACGTCGGCGCCGAGCGCGAGGGGCTGCTGGAGGTAGGGGGAGGCGAAGGTGTTGTCGACGACGAGCTTGGCGCCGGCCGTGCGGGCGATGTCCGCGACCACCGCGATGTCGGTGATGCCCAGCAGCGGGTTCGAGGGGGTCTCGACCCAGATGAGCTTGGTCTTCGGGGTGATCGCGGCGCGCACGGAGTCGGCGTCGGAGGTGTCGGCGACCGACCACTCCACGCCCCAGCGGGAGACGACCTTGGCGAAGAGGCGGAAGGTGCCGCCGTAGGCGTCGTTGGGGATGACCACGTGGTCGCCCGGGGCGAGCAGCGTGCGCAGCAGGCAGTCCTCGGCGGCGAGCCCGGACGCGAAGGCCAGGCCGCGGCGGCCGCCTTCGAGCGCGGCGAGGTTCTCCTCCAGCGCGGTGCGGGTGGGGTTGCCGCTGCGGCTGTACTCGTATCCGCCGCGCAGGCCGCCCACACCGTCCTGCTTGTAGGTGGACACCTGGTAGATCGGGGGTACGACCGCGCCGGTCTGCGGGTCCGCCGTGTTGCCCGCGTGGATCGCGCGGGTCTCGAAGCTCTGGTGCTCGTGGCTGTCGTCGCTCATGTGGCAGATGCTATGCCCCGCGCGGCCCGTGGTCCTCCGGGACCGTCCGGCGCGATCGCTCACGCATTCGCGTTTGCCCCGCCGGGTCTGGTTCGCTGGGAGACATGCAGATGATCTGGGTCCTGATGATGCTGGTGCTGGCCGGCGTCATGATCTATCGGTTCGTACGGGTGCGCCGGGGCGGCGGCCTGCGTCTGGTGTCACCGGGCAGCCCCGACGCCGCCGACCCCGCCGACTACGGGTTCGTGCGGCAGGAGGAGCTCGACGTCCGGGTGCCCGGGCCCGACCAGGACCTGATGGACGCCCTGGGCAACGTCCAGCGCGGGGGCGGCTGGCAGGCCGCCTCCGCCCTGCTCGCCGGGACCCCGAAGGACGGCGAGCAGCGCTGGCAGCGCGTCCAGGCCTTCGGCGGGGCGGCGGCGCTGGACCTCGTCCAGCGGCCCGGGGTCGGGGCGCCGTGGCTGAAGGCGTGGCGGCTGGAGGCGGAGAAGGACGCGGGCGGCGCGCAGGTGCACGCGGAGCTGCTGGTGCAGCAGGCCTGGCGGTCCTCCGGCGGGGTGGGCGCGCAGGACCACCGGATCATCCTGGAGGAGGCGCGGGAGGCCTGCCGCAAGGCGGCGCTGCTGGCCCCCGGCGACCCGGTGCCGTTCATCACCGAGCTGGCGGTCGCGCGCGGACTGGGTTACTCGGAGGCCGAGTTCGACGCGCTGTGGGCGAAGGTGCTCGACGTGGCGCCCGCGCACATGGGGGCGCACCTGGCGGCGCTGCACTACTGGTGCGAGAAGTGGCACGGTTCGCGGGAGAAGGCCGCCGCCTTCGCCGAGGCGGCCGCGGCCCGCGCCCCGCACGGCTCGCTGCTGGCGGCGCTGCCGCTGTTCTCGGTGTACGAGAACCTGCCCGACCAGCTGCTGGTGAACGACTTCGGGCGCACGGCGGTCGTCTCGCGGGCCGTGGAGGGCGCCCTCTTCGCGGTGCACCAGGCGCGCGCCGACGATCCGATGCTGGCGCACGTACGGCACCTGCTGCTGTGGTTCCTGGTGCGGATGGAGCGCTGGGCGGAGGCGATGGAGCAGGTGCGGCACGTGGACGGCTACGTGGGCGCCCTGCCGTGGTCGGCGTCCGGGGACCCGGCGCACACGTACGCGCTGGTCCGGGCGCTGGCGGTGGCCGGGTACGAGGCGAACGGCGGGTCTCCGGCGACGCTGCCGCACTGATCCGCACCGATCCCCCCGACCCGCCTGATCCGCCTGATCCGCCTGATCCGCCTGATCCGCCTGATCCGCGGCCGGGCGTAAGGGAGTTGGGGCGCGGGGCGGCGGGCGGCGGGGCGGGCGGGGTGTCCCGCCCCGCCGGCCGACCCGTACCCACCGGTACCCCCCACTCCCGGCCGCCCGCCCCCGGGACGTAAGGTGCGCGTAAACATCGCACCAAGCGCGCGTCAAAGACCCGCGCCATCCCGTGGGGGGATCCCGTCCATATGGGCGCTTCGCTGCGCGCTCTGCGCGCCCTCGTCCTGCTCGCAGGCTTCTACCTGCTGAGCGTCGTCCTGCTCGCCGTCCTCGGACTCGCCGACTGGGCGGCCTTCTCCTGGCTGCACGGCGCACTCGCCGGCAAGATCGTCATCGGCACCGTGGTCCTCGCGATCCCGATCGTGCGCGGCATGTTCATGCTCCGCACCCCCAGGGCCGAGCCCATGCCCGGCGTCCGCGTCACCGAGGCGCAGGAGCCCGCCCTGTGGCGGGCCGTCCGCGAGACCGCCGACCAGGTCGGCACCCGCGCCCCGGACGAGATCCTGCTGATCGACGAGGTCAACGCCGCCGTCTCCGAGGACGCCGAGCTCCTCGGCCTGCGCTCCGGCACCCGCCGCCTCTACCTCGGCCTGCCCCTGATGACCGGCCTGGACGAGATGCAGCTGCGCGCCGTCCTCGCCCACGAGATGGGCCACTACGCCAACCTCGACACCCGCCTCACCCCGCTCATCGTGCGCGGCCGCGCCCAGCTGGTGCGCACCATCGGCCACTTCCACGACCGCGCGGACAACGCCGAGGCCAAGGAGCGCGCCAAGCAGGAGAAGCGCGCCGAGAAGCGGATCGCCAAGGGCAAGAAGGCCAAGGCGATCGACACCGAGGGCGAGGGCATCACGTACCGCGCCATGGCGAAGATCTACACCGGGTACGCCCACTTCTACATGCGCGCGACCCTGTCCTCCTCGCGCCGCCAGGAACTCGCCGCCGACCTCGCCTCGGTCCGCGTCGCCGGCCGCGACTCCGCCGCCTCCGCGCTGCGCGAGCTGAACGCCCTCGGCTCGGCGCACGACTTCTACATGAGCTCGTACGCCACCCTCGGCGTCGGCGCCGGCCTGCTGCCGGGCCCCGGCGAGGTCTTCGGCGGGCTGCGCCACCTCCTCGACGCCCGCTCCGCCGAGCTGCAGGAGATGCGCGAGGACCTGTCCACCGAGCCCGCCTCCCCCTACGACTCCCACCCCGCGCTCGCCGAGCGCGTGGCCCGCATCGAGGCCCTGCCCGACGACGGCCGCGCCGGCCAGGCCGCCCGCCCGGCCCTGGAGCTGCTCTCCTCCCCGCAGGAGGCGCTGGCCGCGCTGGAGCAGGTCGTCCTCACCCCCGAGGCCCTCGCGCTCACCCGCGTGAGCTGGGAGGAGCTCGTCCACCGGTCGATGACCACCTACGTCGGCCGGGGCGCCGAGGAGATCCGCGAGGCCCTCACCGCCGAGGGCGCCGGCCCCGGCCTCGGCGACCTGCTGGACGCCGTCGACGCCGACCCGGCGGTGCGCTGGCGGATCGCCGACCGCTTCCCGAAGTCCGACGAGGCCCGGGCCGCGACCGGCCGCACCGCCCGCGAGTTCGCCCGCCCGGTCGTCCGGCGCGCCGTCGAGCGGCTGGTCACCGTCGAACTCCTCGCCCGCGGCGCCGCCCGCTGGGAGCTGTCCTGGTCGGACCAGGCCACCCTGTCCTACCCCGTTCCCGGTTTCGAGGACGAGCTCGGCCCCGCCCTGGACGCGGTCGTCGCCGACCTGCCCGACACCGGACTCCTGCGGAAGCTGGTGCTCGCCCCGTGACCGTCGTACTCGCCGTCCTCGGCGTCCTGGTCCTGGCCGTCGCCTGCTGGGTCCTGCGCGGGGTGCTCCTCATCCGCAAGGCCAAGCGGCTCGAAGCCGAGATCGCCGGCCTGGACGCCCGGGCCGAGGCCGGCCGGACCGACGAGCGGGCCCGCAAGGCGGCCGCCGCCGTGGCCCAGGGCTTCGTCGCGGAGGCCGGCCTCGACACCGACCACCCGGCGCCGGTCCCGGCCGAGCGCCTCGCCGTCCTGGCAGCCGTCCGCACGGGCGACTGGGAGGCCGCCGCCGCGTACCTGGAGGCCGCCGGGGAGGACTGGCAGGAGCGGCTGGAGCGGGTGCGCCCGCTGGCCGAGGCAGCCGCGGAGGACGACGCCTGGCTGCTGGCCTGGCGCGCCGCC
Source organism: Streptomyces sp. NPDC058157 (assembly GCF_042884105.1). Lineage (NCBI taxonomy): Bacteria > Bacillati > Actinomycetota > Actinomycetes > Kitasatosporales > Streptomycetaceae > Streptomyces > Streptomyces sp. NPDC058157. The sequence continues at coordinate 20,440 of NZ_JBHVUQ010000018.1, read as the reverse complement.
CGGCCCGCCGACCCCACCGCGGCGCTCGTCCACGCCGACACCAGCGTGATGGTGGCCTGGAACGTGCGCGGCAGCCAGGCCGGCAGCCGCACGACCCAGGAGCAGTTCCGCCTCTTCCACCAGTTGCTCACCAAGGCCCGGTCCGACGCCCGCGCGGCGCAGGAGCTGGCCGACCCCGCCGACCCCACCCCGTACGTCGTCGAGCAGGCCGTCGCCATGGGCCTGGGCTACTCGCACGAGGACTACCGGCAGCTGTGGGGGAAGATCACCGAACGCGCCCCGCGCCTGCTGTGGTCGCACGTCGCGGGCCTGCAGTACTGGTGCGCGAAGTGGCAGGGCTCGCACGAGCTGGCCGGGGAGTACGCCCGCGCGTCGGCGGCCGCCGGGAAGCCGGGCGACCTGCTGACCCTCATCCCGCTCATGGCCTACTTCGAGCAGCAGGAGTGGGAGGACGACCTCCTGGCGGAGACGTACTACAAGGAACCGGAGATCGTCGCCGCCGTGGACGCGGCCCTCGCGGACCTGGCCGCCGCCGGCCACGCCCACCCCGGCGCCCCCCGGATCCGGCACATGCTGGCCTACCTGCTGTTCTGGCAGGACCGCGACGCCGAGGCGGTGGAGCAGTTCCGCCACGTCGACGGGTACATCGGCGCCGTGCCGTGGACGTACGCCGGCGAGCCGAAGCAGCGCTACCTGTACGCCCGCGACTGGGCGGTGGACGTGACGACGCCGGACGCCTGACGGACGCGGGGCGGGCCGGAACCCCCTCGCCGGGAATCCCCGCCCGCCCCCGTCCGTTGTCCCTCCCACAAGGAGGCGACCATGTTCTCGTACCGCCGCACGCCCGAACTGCCCACCCGCGAGGAAGCCCTCAAGGGCCGCGCCGAAGCGCAGTTCTCCCTGCCCGAGCGCCACACGGTCCTCGGCAACCCCCTGGCCGGCCCCTACCCCGAGGGCCTGGAGGTCGCCGACTTCGGCCTGGGCTGCTTCTGGGGCGCGGAGCGCAAGTTCTGGCAGACCCCCGGGGTGTGGACGACGCTGGCCGGCTACCAGGGCGGCTACACCGAGAACCCGTCGTACGACGAGGTCTGCTCGGGCCAGACGGGCCACACGGAGGTCGTCCGCGTCGTCTTCGACCCGGCGCAGGTCTCCTACTCCACCCTCCTGAAGCTTTTCTGGGAGTCCCACGACCCCACCCAGGGCTTCCGCCAGGGCAACGACGTGGGCACCCAGTACCGCTCGGCGGTCTACACCCACTCCCCCGCCCACCAGCAGACCGCCGAGGCCTCCCGCGAGGCCTACCAGCAGGTCCTGACCTCCTCCGGCTACGGCGCCATCACCACGGCCGTCCTCCCGGCGGAACCCCGCCCCTTCTGGCCGGCGGAGCCCTACCACCAGCAGTACCTCGACAAGAACCCCGGCGGCTACTGCGGCATCGGCGGCACGGGCGTCTCCTGCCCGATCGGCGTGGCCCCGGCGCCGGGGGCGTAGGCCACCCGCGCCGACGACCGGCGGCGGCCCGGCGGGCCCCGAACCCGCAGGGCCGCCGCCGGTCACCCTTTCGGTGGGGAAAGCCGGCCGAGCCCTGGGTACGCCGGCGGCGGGGCCCAGAATCTCGCGCATGATCCTGGACGCCCACGCGGCGCTCGCCGTCCTTCTGCCGTGAACACCGGCTGGCGCTGGGAGTACGACCCCGACCACGCCCACGTGGCGGGCGGCGTTCCCGCCGCAGTCGTGGCCGAGGTGGAGCGTCTGGCCGGACAGCTCGTCGACCTGGCCGTCCTGGGGGCGCACCTGGACGAGATCGGCGACGGCCCCCGGCCGGGCGGCCTGCGCCGCATGGACGCCGCCGGTGGATGGTTCTACTTCCTCGCCGCGCCCAGGGCGAGACTGATCGTCGTCGTACGCATCGTCCCGCCGTTCGAGGCGCTGTAGTCCCCGGCCGGCTTGACCTTGTCACTGGCGGCAGGGTTGTTCCCTCGGGGCATGGACAGCGACAAGAACAGCAACAGCGGTCCGCGCGTCGTGCTCGTCACCGGCGCCGGGACCGGGATCGGGCGGGCCACCGCCCGGGCCTTCGCCGCGCGCGGGGATCTCGTGGTCGCCGTCGGGCGGCGGCCCGGGCCGCTGGAGGAGACCGCCGGGGGGTACGCCGGGATACGGGTGCTGCCCGGGGACGTCGCCGGCGCCGGGGAGCCGGAGCGGATCGTCCGTGAGGTCCTCGCGGCGTACGGGCGGATGGACGTGCTCGTCAACAACGCCGGGATCGTGCGGGCCGGCCCCCTCGGCGCGGTGGCCGCCCCCGACGTGGCCGAGCAGCTGGGGGTCAACCTCGTGGCGCCGGTGCTGCTCGCGCAGGCCGCGCTCCCCGCGCTGGAGGCCTCGGGGGGCGGGGTCGTGGTCAACGTGAGCACCGCCGTCGGGCTGCGGGGGTGGGCGGGGGCGTCCGTGTACGCCGCCACCAAGGCCGCCCTGGACACCCTCACCCGCAGCTGGGCGGTGGAGCTGGCCCCGCGCGGCGTGCGGGTCGTGGCGGTGGCCCCGGGGGCCGTGGACACGCCGATCGGGGAGCACCAGGGGCTGAGTCCCGAGCGGGCCGCCGAGGTGCGGGCCTGGCAGCTGGCGCGCACCCCGCTGGGCCGGATCGGACGGCCCGAGGAGGTCGCCTGGGCGGTGTGCCGGCTCGCGGACCCGGCCGCCTCGTTCCTGACCGGGGTGGTGGTCCCGGTCGACGGGGGCGCGTCCGTGGGCTGAGAGCATGGCCGGATGCTGATCGGGGAACTGGCCGACGCCACCGGCGCGAGCGCCCGCGCCCTGCGCCACTACGAGGGCGCCGGGCTGATCTCCTCCGCGCGGATGCCGAACGGCTACCGGGTCTACGAAGGCCGGGCCGTCGCCAGGGTCCGCAACATCCGGGCCCTGCTCGACGCGGGACTCACCCTGGACGACGTACGGGTCTTCCTGCCCTGCCTGGACGGGGACGTCGCCACCGGCCCGCCCTCCCCCGAGGGGCTGGCCGTGGCCCGGCGGCGGCTCGCCGTCCTGGAGGCCCGGATCGCCGCGCAGACGGCGGCCCGGGACCGGCTGCGGGAGGCCCTGGGGCGGGCGGAGCCGCAGGAGCGGCAGGAGCGGCAGGAACGGCAGGGTCAGATCGTCGAGGCGTCGATCACGAAGCGGTAGCGGACGTCGCTGGCCAGGACGCGGTCGTAGGCCTCGTTGATCTGCTCGCCGCTGATCACCTCGATCTCCGAGCCCAGCCCGTGCGCCGCGCAGAAGTCGAGCATCTCCTGGGTCTCCGCGATACCCCCGATCATGGAGCCGGCCAGCGTCTTGTTGCCGCCGATGACCGAGAACAGGTTCAGTTCCACCGGCTCCTCCGGGGCGCCGACGTTCACCAGCGCGCCGCCGACCCGCAGCAGGGACAGGTAGCGGTCGAGGCCCAGCGGGGCCGAGACCGTGGAGAGGATCAGGTCGAAGCGGCCCCTGAGCTCCTCGAACGTGGCCGCGTCGGCGGTCGCGTGGTAGTGGTCGGCGCCCAGCCGCAGGCCGTCCTCCCGCTTGCGCAGGGACTGCGACAGGACGGTCACCTCCGCGCCCAGCGCGTGCGCGATCTTCACGCCCATGTGCCCGAGGCCGCCCAGGCCGACGATCGCGACCTTCTTGCCCGGGCCCGCCCCCCAGTGCTTGAGCGGCGAGTAGAGGGTGATCCCGGCGCACAGCAGCGGCGCGGCCACGTCGAGGGACAGCCCCTCGGGGATGCGGACGGCGTAGTTCTCGTCGACGACCAGGTGCGTGGAGTAACCGCCGTACGTGGGCTCGCCGTTCCTGTCGAGCGCGTTGTACGTGCCGGTCATCCCCCGGACGCAGTGCTGCTCCTGCCCCGCCAGGCAGTGCTCGCACTCCCGGCAGCTGTCGACGAAGCAGCCGACGCCCACCCGGTCGCCGACCGCGTACTTCGTGACGCCCGCGCCGACCTCGGCGACCACACCGGCGATCTCGTGGCCCGGGACCATGGGGAAGATCCCCTCGCCCCAGCCGTCGCGGGCCTGGTGGATGTCGGAGTGGCAGATGCCGGCGTACTTGATCTCGATGAGGACGTCGTGCTCGCCGACCGGACGGCGCGGAACGGTGGTGCGCTCCAGCGGGGCCTTGGGGGCGGGGGCGGCGTAGGCGGCTACCTGGGTGACGGACATGGGGGTGTGCTCCTCGGTCGGTACTGCGAACGTCCTCCACCCTGGCCCGGTCCGGGCCGCGTACCCAGACCCCTGCTGAGCCTAGGACTGCCGTGCCTACCCCTGAGGGGGTCAGGCTGAGCCCCGCGCGGGGCGGCCCGGGCACGGATACTTGCGCCATGGACCACCACCTGGACCAACGAGCCGAACTGGGGGACTTCCTCCGCACCTGCCGCGCCCGGCTGCGCCCCGAGGACGTGGGCCTGCCCGACCACGGGCGCCGCCGCCGGGTACCCGGGCTGCGCCGGGAGGAACTCGCGCAGCTGGCCGGGGTGTCGGTGGCCTACTACACGCGCCTGGAGCAGGGCCACGGCCACAACGTGTCGGCGGAGGTCCTGGACGCCGTCGCACGGGCGCTGCGCCTGGGCGACACGGAGACGGCCCACCTCAACCACCTGGCGAGCCCCCGCACCCGCCGGGGCGGCCGCTCCCGCCGCCCCCAGCAGGTCCGCCCTGAGCTGCGCACGCTGCTGGACGCGATGGAGGGCGTACCGGCGTACCTGGTGGGGCGGCGCCAGGACGTGATCGGCTGGAACCGGCTGGCCGCGGCCGTGTTCGGGGACTTCGGGGCGCACCCGCCGGCGGAGCGCAACCTGGTGCGGCTGGTGTTCCTGGACCCGGCGACGGCGGAGCTGTACGCGGACTGGGAGTGCCGGGCCTGCGAGGTGGTCAGCAACCTGCGCCTGTACGCCGGCCAGCACCCCGACGACGAGCAGCTGACGGCGCTGGTCGGGGAGCTGTCGGTGAAGAACGAGGAGTTCCGCCGGCTGTGGGCGGCACACACGGTGGCCGACAAGACGCACGGGGTGAAGCGGCTGCGCCACCCCCTCGTGGGCGAGCTGGAGCTGGCCTTCGAGACGCTGACCCTGCCCGACGACCCGGCCCAGTTCCTGGTCACCTTCCACGCCGCCCCGGGCTCACCGTCGGCGGACGCCCTGCGGCTGCTGTCCTCGTGGACGGCCCCCATGCCGCCGGCGCCGGCGACGGCGCCCGCGTCCACGTCGGCGTCCACGTCCGCGGAGGAGCGGGCCTGAAACGACGACGGCGGGGAGCCCCAGAAGGAGGCTCCCCGCCGTTCACGCCTACCGGCGTCCGACCGTCACGTCACGCGGACGGACCGGCCTTCCACTCGGCCCAGGTCATGTTCCAGCCGTTGAGACCGTTGTCCGGCTTGATGGTCTTGTCCGGGGAGTTGACCACGGTCACCACGTCACCGATGAGCGAGTTCTCGTAGAACCACGCACCGGCCGTGTCCGGGTCGTTGGCGCCCTTCGAGTCGTTCAGGCCGACACAGCCGTGGCTGGTGTTGACGCTGCCGAAGATCGAGTCGGCACCCCAGTAGTTGCCGTGGATGAACGTGCCCGACGTGGACAGCCGCATCGCGTGCGGGACGTCCTTGATGTCGTACTCGCCCTTGCCCTCGCTGTTCTTGAAGCCGACGGTGGAGCCGTCCATCCGCGTCTCCTTGAACTTCTCGGAGATCACCATCTGACCGTTGTAGGTCGGGTTGTCCGGGGAGCCCGCCGAGATCGGGATGGTCTTGATGACCTGCCCGTCGCGGGTGACCGTCATCTTCTTGGTCTTCGTGTCGACCGTGGAGACCTGGCTCCGGCCGACCTTGAAGGTGACGGTCTTGTTCTGCACGCCCTGGATGCCGGGCGCGCCCTGCACGCCCTGGAGCGCCAGCTTCAGCGTGACGGTGGAGTTCGCCTTCCAGTACTCCTCCGGACGGAAGTCCAGACGCTGGTTGCCGAACCAGTGGCCGACGACCTCCTGGCCGCTGCTGGAGGTGACCGTGATGGCCGCCTGGACGGCCTTCATGTCCTTGATCGGCTTGTTGAAGTTGATCGAGACCGGCATGCCCACGCCGACCGTCTGACCGTCTTCCGGCGTGTAGTCGCCGATGAAGCTGTTCTCCGGCGACAGGGTGGTGAAGGAGGCGTTCTCGTGCGCCTCGCGCCCGGCCTCGTCCTTCGCCGTCGCCGCCAGGGCGTACTTCGTGGAACGCTTCAGCGCGCCGTCCGGCTTCCAGCTCTTGCCGTCGGCCGCGATCTTGCCCTCGACGGCCGTACCGTCGGCACTCTTGAGCTCGACCTTGGTGAGCGTGCCGTCGCTGACCGTGACGCTCGCGCCGTCGGTCGTGGCTATGTTGGTGGATCCGTCCTTCGGCGTGATCGCTATCTTCGCCTTGGAGGCGTCCTTCGCCGCCGCCGCGTCGACATCGGCCTGGGACTTGGCCGAACCACCGCCCTGAGACTTGTCGGCACCCCCGTCATTGCAGGCCGAAAGCATCAGTACGCCGCCGAGCACGGCGGACACGGCCACCAGGGACCTTCGCCGCCGCTTGCTGTACGTCCTCACACGTCACTCCATCGTTGCCGGAAACCCCGAGGCTGCATTCCCGGGATCGGGCCGGGCAGGGGGCATCACCCCCTGCACGTCCTGACAACGCGTTAACGACGCGGTTCGGTTCCACACTCCGTTCGAATGTGTGCAACCCCACGGTCAGGCGTTGTCGGCCTCTTCTTCGAAGACCCCATCTTCCTCGTCCAGGTCCCACTCCAGGGACTCGGGGTCGTATTCGACGGGTTCACTGCTCCACGAGGCCTGGGCCAGCTCCACGCCGGCGAGCTCCGCGACCAGGTCGGTCGGGTCGACGAGGTAGGCCAGGGCCTCGGACTCATCTTCCCTCACCGCGGACTCGGCGTGGCCACGTTCCTCGTCCGGCATGAACTCGTCGGCCTTGATGTGCGCGAGGGCGGCACCGATGAGGGCGTCGGAATCCGACACCTCCAGCACCAAATCCACCCGAAGTCGGACGTAACGTGTCGTCTCAGAAGGGTTCATACGACGGAGAGTAAGCCCCTGACAGCCTCGACTTTCCCGCGACCCGCCCCTTTCACTAGCATCTGCGCACACGGCCAATTCGCTGCTTCCGCAAGGGGGATCGCACCGTGTCCGCACCTCGACCGCTGCTCACCGCTCTCGGAGCGACCACCCTCCTCGCCGCCCTCTGGTTCGTCCCGTCGGCGAACGCCACCGCCCCGCAACCCGAAACCTCCACCGGAGCCCCGGCCGCCGCCAACACCGGCACCGTCACGGGCGAGGGCACGGGGGACGGCACGATCGCCCCGGAGGAACGCCCCGCGACCATCACGGTCCTCTCGCTGGCCGACACGGGCAGCATCGACACCACCCCGTACGTCCTGGGCGGCACCCTCTGCCTGGGCCTGGGCGCAGGCTTCGTCACCTTCTCGGTCCGCCGGGCCCGGGTGGGTTAGAAACCCGGCACCGGGGAGAGCGGGGTCCCGACCATCCCCGCTGCCGGCGGGCCTTCAAGTCCCGCCCCGTGGGAGGCGCCCGGCCCCCGCCCCGCGAGGGGAAAAAGGCGAGGCCGCGCCCCGGTACCTCCCGGAGCGCGGCCTCGTAGTGGCAGTGGTGCGGCTACGCCAGCGGTCCCGTCACCGGCTCGACCGCCGCCACCAGGGCGCCCGCGCGGACGAAGGCGTCGGCCGCCGCGAGGTCCGGGGCCAGGAAGCGGTCCGGGCCGGGGCCCTCGACGCCCGCCGCGCGGACCGCCGCGAGGACGGCCTGGCTGGCCGGGGCCGGGGTGAGGCCGTGGCGCAACTCCAGGGCGCGGGTGGCCGCGTACAGCTCGATGGCGATGATGCGCGTCAGGTTGTCGACGGCGGTGCGCAGCTTGCGCGCCGCCGACCAGCCCATGGAGACGTGGTCCTCCTGCATGGCGGAGGACGGGATGGAGTCGGCCGACGCCGGGACGGCGAGCCGCTTCATCTCGCTGACCAGGGCGGCCTGCGTGTACTGGGCGATCATCAGGCCGGAGTCGACGCCGGCGTCGTCCGCGAGGAACGGCGGCAGGCCGTGGCTGCGGTTCTTGTCGAGGAGCCGGTCGGTGCGCCGTTCGGCGATGGAGCCGAGGTCGGCGGCGGCGATGGCCAGGAAGTCCAGGACGTAGGCCACGGGCGCGCCGTGGAAGTTGCCGTTGGACTCCACGCGGCCGTCCGGCAGGACGACGGGGTTGTCGACGGCGGAGGCCAGCTCGCGGGAGGCGACGAGGGCGGCGTGCGCGATGGTGTCGCGGCCGGCGCCGGCGACCTGGGGGGCGCAGCGCACGGAGTAGGCGTCCTGCACGCGCGGCGCGGACTCCTCCTGGAAGTGCCCGGTGAGCCCGGAGCCCTTGAGCACGGCGGCCATGTTGGCGGCGGCGGCGCCCTGGCCGGGGTGGGGGCGGATGGCGTGGAGCTCGGGCGCGAGGACCTTCTCCGAGCCGAGCAGCGCCTCCAGGGTGAGGGCGGCGGTGATGTCGGCGGAGGTGTAGAGGGTCCGCAGGTCGGCGAGGGCCATGACCAGCATGCCGAGCATGCCGTCGGTGCCGTTGAGGAGGGCGAGGCCCTCCTTCTCGCGGAGCTCGACGGGCTCGATGCCGTGCTCGGCGAGGAGCTCGCCGGCCGGGCGGACGGTGCCGTCGGGGCCCTCGGCGTCGCCTTCGCCCATGAGCGCGAGGGCGCAGTGGGACAGCGGCGCGAGGTCGCCGGAGCAGCCGAGGGAGCCGTACTCGTGGACGACGGGGGTGATGCCGGCGTTGAGCAGGTCGGCCATGGTCTGGGCGACCGAGGGCCGTACGCCGGTGTGCCCTGAGGCCACCGTCTTCAGGCGCAGGAACATCAGGGCGCGGACGACCTCGCGCTCGACGCGCGGGCCCATGCCGGCGGCGTGCGAGCGGACGATGTTGCGCTGGAGCTGCGCGCGCAGCTCGGGGCTGATGTGCCGGGACGCGAGGGCGCCGAAGCCGGTCGAGACGCCGTAGACGGGCTCGGGCTTGGCGGCGAGCGCGTCGACGATCTCGCGGGCGCGGCCGAGGGCGTCGAGCGCCTCGCCGGACAGCTCGACCCGCGCGTTGCCGCGGGCGACGGCGATGACGTCCTCGGCGGTGGTCCCGGAGGTTCCCACCACGACAGTGTGCATATCCATATTCAGCACCCTACGGACTGAATCCCTTCATGTCACTAGCTGAAAATGTCACGATCGGGTCGGCCGGTTACCCCTTACGGATCAACCCGTCCCCTTACGGATCAACCCGCCTTACGGATCAACCCGCCCCCGGAACCGCCGCCGCTCCCCCGGGGCCTCGCGCGCCGCCGCGTCGGCCAGCCGGACCACCGCCGTGTCCCGGCCGGCCACCACCGGGCCCGCCGACCGGGCGGCCTTGGCCTTGTACTGCGCGGCGTCCGCGAGCCGGAACAGCCGCCGCGAGGACTTCACCGCCCCGATCGGGTCCCCGGTGGAGGCCACCCCGCAGGCCACGCCCTCCCCCAGCTCCAGCGCGGCCGCCCGTACGCACACCTCCTCGGTGACCCGCACCACCTCGTCCGCCGACGGGCCGACGCTGACCAGGCAGAACTCGTCCCCGCCCAGCCGGGCGACCAGCGTGCCCGCGAGCATGGCCCCGCACAGGCTGAGCACCGAGCCGAAACGTTCCAGCAGCCGGTCTCCGGTCGCATGCCCGAGGGTGTCGTTGACCTTCTTGAGGCCGTTCAGGTCGCAGACGACCAGGCTCACCACCGCCCCCGTGCGCCGGTGCTCCTCCAGCGCCTCGTCGAGCCGCATGTCCACGGCCCGCCGGTTGGCCAGGCCGGTCAGCGGATCGGTGAAGGCCAGCCGCCGGGCCTCCTCCAGCCGCTCGTTCTGCGCGAGCCCGGCCGCCACCACCGCCGCCAGGACGGTCGCGAACTCCGCGTCGGTGTCGTCGAAGCCGGGCAGCCCCTCGTTCCGGGCGACGTACAGCTCCCCCCAGGCCCGCCCGCTGAGCACGATCGGCGCCACCACGCACGTCCCGCGCCCGCGCGCCCGCAGGGCGGCCCCCCGGCGCCCCGGCCGGCCGCCGTCGGCGCTGTCGACCCAGGCGTGGGGGCCGGCGCCCCCGACCCAGCGCTCGTGCAGGAACTCGGTGATCTCGGGGAAGTCGTGGACGGGGTAGGACTCGTCCTCGGGGAACTCCTCCTCCCCGGGCCGCAGCTCCCCCTCGTTCACCAGGACCCGCAGCCGGCCGCGTTCCCGCTCCCAGGCGGAGATGGCGGCGAAGGAGCCGTCCATCGCCAGCCGCGCGCCCCGGGCGGCGGCCCGGACGCTGTCCCGCGGCGCGCAGGCCGCCGCCATGGCCTGCGCGAGGCCCACGACGGCCCGAAGCCGTCCGTCAACTCCCATCACCCCAGATTAGGGAGTTTTATCCGATTAAGTGATGGATGGCGCGAGTTCGGGTGAATCCGAAACGACACCGCGCGGCCGAGACCGGCCGCCGGCCCGTACGGCCGCGCCCGCTGCTCGCCGTCCTAGTGCCCCGGCCACTGCGGCTTGCGCTTCTCGTTGAACGCCGCCACGCCCTCCGCACGGTCGCCCGAGAAGGCCACCGTCCGCCAGGCCGCGTCCTCGATCTCCAGCCCGGCCGCCAGGTCCATCCCGTGCCCCAGCCGCAGCGCGCGCTTGGCCGCCCGCAGCCCGACCGGGGAGTTCGCCGCCATCGCCGCGGCCAGCTCCAGGGCCCGCGCACGGTCCTCTCCGGCCGGGGCCACCTCGTCGACCAGCCCCAGCGACAGCGCCTCGGCCGCCTCCACCCGGCGGGCCGTGAAGATCAGCTCGGCGGCCCGCGCCGCCCCGACCCGGCGCGGCAGCAGCTGCGTGCCGCCGCCGCCCGGGATCACGCCCACCGACACCTCGGGCAGCCCCACGACCGCCGTCTCGTCGGCCACGATCACGTCGCAGGCCAGCGCCAGCTCGAAGCCGCCGCCCAGCGCGAAGCCGTGCACCGCCGCGACCGTCGGCATCGGCAGCTCCAGCACGCCCCCGTACGCCCCCCGGGTGGTCGGCCGCTGGCGCACCAGCTCGGCGTCCGACAGCGAGTTGCGCTCCTTGAGGTCCGCGCCCACGCAGAAGGCCCGCTCGTGCGTCGAGGTGAGCACGACCACCCGTACGCCGGGATCGGCCGCGAGCGCGTCGCAGGCGGCGGAGATCGAACGGGCCATCTCCGTCGAGACGGCGTTCATCGCCTTGGGCCGGTCCAGCACCAGCTCCGCGACCACCCCGCCGTCACCGTGCCGCCGCACCGCCACGAACTCCCCGAACCGGACGTCGCTCCCGCCCACGGCACACTCTCCCCGAAAAAGTTAACGAACGTTACCCGGGGATCCTAGGCGTCCGCCGCGTCAACGACCAGGGCTCCACGACACCCAGTCCGCGCACCGGCCGCTGCCACATCGGCTGGAGCGCGAAGCGGTACGAGCCCCCGCCCTCCTCGTTCTCGGCGTCCTTCTCCGACTTCGGCGCGGCACCCGTCCGGGCCAGCTCCTCGGCCATCGCCGCGTCCACCAGCACCGCGTCCTTCGGTGCTATCGAGGTCAGCCGGCTCGCCAGGTTCACCGTCGTCCCGAACACGTCGCCCATCCGGGTCGTCACCGTGCCGAACGCGATGCCCACGCGCAGCTCCGGCATCCGCGCGTCCGCCTCCATCGTCTCGATCAGCCGCAGCGCGATCTCCGCCGCCGTCGCCGAGTCGTCGGCGGCGTACAGCACCTCGTCGCCGAGCGTCTTGATCAGCCGGCCGCCGTGCGCGGCGACCAGGTCCGCCGCCGTCGTCTCGAAGGCCTCGACCAGCTCGCCGAGCTCCTCCTCCTCCAGCCGCCGGGTGAGCCGGGTGAAGCCCACCAGGTCCGCGAAGCCCACCGCGAGCCGCCGGTCGACCATCTCCTCGTCGTCCGCGACCTGCACCACCCGGCCCGTGGCCGCCGCCAGCTGGCGCCGCCACACGTAGACGAGGAACTCCTCCAGCTCCGGCAGCAGCAGCTCGACCAGCGGGTACGTGACCTCCGTACGGGTCATCCCCGGCTCCGGCGGCTCCGTCAGCCCCTCCAGGAAGGAGTCGATCTGCCACTCCGCCAGCCGGGCGGTGGTCTGCCCGGTGGACCGCGCCACCTGCACCGCCATCGGCTCGCTCAGCAGCCCGGCCTCCACCAGGCCCGCCAGGCGCCGCAGCGCCAGTACGTCCGCCTCCGTCAGCGCCCTGGCCTGCCCGATGTCCGCGAAGCCCATGGCCCGCCAGAAGCGGGAGGCCAGCTCCATCGACACCCCGGCGCTGCGGGCCGCCTGGAAGGGCGTGTAGCGCCGCTCCGCGCCCAGGATGAGCTGCTCCAGCCGGATGGCGAGCGGATCCGCCGTGGGCTGGGCCGCGTGGTCGACCTCGTGGAAGGGGGTGTGCTGGTCCCGTCCGATCGGCGTCCCGGGACTGCCCGAAGGACCGGACGAGGACGCGCTGGACGTGGGGTCGCCGACGGTCAAGGGCCGCCTCCTGTCCATTCCGTGCGCAATCCGGGGAGCCCGATCGGGATCGCCTAAACCATACGGCAGGTGTGCCGTAGCTCACTCACCCGTCTTTCGGGAGGCTCCTCGCCTCCGGGGCGCCGGAGCCCGGCTCACAGGCGCGCCCCTTCGGCTCAGAGCCTCGTGCCCGCTTCGGCCGGACAGGGGACCCCGTAACCGGCGGGCCCCTCCCCGGCCCCCGCCCGGCCGCTACCGCACCTGCCGCAGGTGGACGACGTCGCCCGCGCCCACCGCCACCCGCTCCCCGTCGGCCGTCCGGATCACCAGGTGCCCGTCGGTGTCCAGCGCCTCGGCGGTGCCGAGGAGCTCCCGGCCCCCCGGCAGGTCCGCCCGGACGTGCCGGCCGAGCGTGGCGCAGCCCGCCGCGTACGTCTCCTGCAGCCCGCTGTCCCCCGGGTCCCCGGCGGCGTCGCGCCAGCGCCCGTACCACTCCTCCAGGGACCGCAGGACGGCCTTCAGCAGGGGCTCCCGGTCGGTCACGGTCGCCTTGGCGAGGGCCAGCGAGCCCGCCGTCGGCACGGGGAGCTCGTCCTCGGTGAGGGTCACGTTGAGGCCGATCCCGATGACCACCCCTCCCCCAGAGCCTCCGGCCTGGGAGGGACCCCCACCCACCCGCTCGGCGAGGATCCCGCCGGCCTTGCGCTCCTCGCCCTCCACGGTCACCAGCAGGTCGTTGGGCCACTTGAGCAGCGTGTCCACGCCCGCCGCCCGCGAGAGCCCCGTCGCCGTGGCCACCCCGGCGAGCAGGGTCAGCCACGCCCACCGCTCCTCGGGCACGCCCGGCCCGGGCTTGAGCAGCACGGAGAAGAACAGCCCGGACCGCGCCGGCGCGACCCAGCTGCGGTCGAGCCGTCCCCGACCGGCCGTCTGCTCCTCGGCGACCAGCACGGCCCCCTCGGGCAGCGCGGCGGCCCGCGCGGCCAGATCGGTGTTGGTGGACCCGGTGGAGGGCACGACCTCCAGCGAGGTCCAGAGCCCGTCCGCGACGACGAGGGCCCGCGAGAGGGAGGAGGCGTTCAGAGGCGGCCGGTCCAGGCTCGACCACCGCCCGGCTCCCGCTGCGGCTGAAGCGTCTGATGCCATGAGCAATTCCTTCGGTCGCCGTACGTGATCCCCTGACCCGGGATTGTGTTCGGATCGTGACCGACCTTAGCTTCCGGGCCGTGGGGAATTCCGCAGTGAAGAGGGCATTCAAGTTCCGTTTCTACCCCGACGACGACCAGACAGCTGAGCTGTCACGGACGTTCGGGTGTGTGCGCAAGGTCTACAACCTCGCCCTCGCCGCCCGCACCGAGGCCTGGGCCCGCCGGGAGCACGTCGGCTACGGCCAGACCTCGGCGATGCTCACCCAGTGGAAGCGGACAGAGGAGTTCACCTACCTGGCCGAGGTGTCCTGCGTCCCCCTGCAACAGGCCCTGCGGCACCTGAACAGTGCGTTCACGGCCTTCCGGGAGGGACGGGCACGGCACCCGCGTTTCAAGTCCAAGCGGCGGTCCCGGGCCGCCGCGGAATACACCCGGTCCGCTTTCCGCTTCCATGCCGGGCAGCTCACGTTGGCCAAGATGGCGGCTCCTCTGGCCGTCGCCTGGTCCCGTCCGGTGCCGAAGGACAAGGAACCCACCACGGTCACGGTGTCCCGGGACCCGGCCGGCCGGTGGTTCGTCTCGTTGCTGTTCGCGGCCACCCCTGTTCCTCTGCCGATCACGACACAGGCAGTCGGTATCGACGTCGGGCTGAAGGCTCTCGTCACGCTCTCCACCGGTGAGAAGGTGCCCAACCCGAAACATGGACGCAGGGGTCGCGAACGGCTGGCCCGCGCGGAGCGCACGCTCTCACGGAAGCAGAAGGGTTCGGCGAACAGGGCCAAGGCCCGCATCCGTGTGGCGCGGATGCGGGCTCGGATCGCCGACCGCCGCAGGGACCACCTGCACAAACTGACGACTCGGCTCGTGCGCGACAACCAAACGCTCGTGATCGAGGACATCACCGTCCGCAATCTGCTCAAGAACCGGCGCCTCGCCCGGGCCATCGGCGACGCCTCCTGGCGCGAGCTGCGGACGATGCTGGAGTACAAAGCGGCCTGGTACGGCCGCACCCTGATCGTCGTCGACCGGTGGTTCCCCAGCTCCAAGCTGTGCTCGGCCTGCGGGGCGCTCGCCGACGCGATGCCCCTGAACATCCGCACATGGACCTGTACAGGTTGCGGCACGACCCACGACCGCGACGTGAACGCAGCGGTCAACCTCCTGGCCGCCGGGCTGGCGGCTGCCGCCTGTGGAGCGCGCGTAAGACCCCACCGGGACCCCTCCCGGCCGGGGCGGCGCGCGGTGAAGCAGGAAGCCCCCACCCGCGAGGGTGCACCGCCTCCCCTTAGGGAAGGCGGCAAGGCCAAGCAACCCAATCTAGGTGTGTCAAACGCCGCACTGCCGAGCGCCATGCCCGCCGATACGCTACGCACCAGTAGCCAGCAGCAGTCAATCAATTGACCAGGCAGTTGACACCACACAGGGAGCCGCGACCCCGATGTCCCAACCCTCAGAGCCGATCGACATCCACACGACCGCGGGCAAGCTCGCGGACCTGCGGCGCCGAGTCGAGGAAGCCACGCACGCCGGTTCCGGGCGCGCCGTCGAGAAGCAGCACGCCAAGGGCAAGCTGACGGCACGTGAGCGGGTGGCGTTGCTGCTGGACGAGGGGTCGTTCGTCGAGCTGGACGAGTTCGCCCGGCACCGGTCGACCAACTTCGGGCTGGAGAAGACCCGCCCCTACGGCGACGGCGTCGTCACCGGCTACGGCACCGTCGACGGCCGCCCCGTGGCCGTGTTCTCCCAGGACTTCACCGTCTTCGGCGGGGCCCTCGGCGAGGTCTACGGGCAGAAGATCATCAAGGTGATGGACTTCGCCCTGAAGACCGGCTGCCCGGTCATCGGCATCAACGACTCCGGCGGCGCCCGCATCCAGGAGGGCGTCAGCGCGCTGGGCATGTACGGCGAGATCTTCCGCCGCAACGTCCACGCCTCCGGGGTGATCCCGCAGATCAGCCTGGTCGTCGGCCCGTGCGCCGGCGGCGCCGTCTACTCCCCGGCCATCACCGACTTCACGGTCATGGTCGACCAGACCTCGCACATGTTCATCACCGGCCCGGACGTCATCAAGACGGTCACCGGCGAGGACGTCGGCTTCGAGGAGCTCGGCGGCGCCCGCACCCACAACTCCACCTCGGGCGTGGCGCACCACATGGCGGGTGACGAGAAGGACGCCATCGAGTATGTGAAGTCGCTCCTCGCGTACCTGCCGTCCAACAACCTGTCCGAGCCCCCGGCCTTCCCGGAGGAGGCGGACACCGAGGTCTCCGAGGCCGACCTCGAACTCGACGTGCTGATCCCGGACAGTGCGAACCAGCCGTACGACATGCACACTGTGATTGAGCACGTGCTGGACGACGGGGAGTTCCTGGAGACGCAGTCCCTGTTCGCCCCGAACATCCTCACCGGCTTCGGCCGCGTCGAGGGACACCCGGTGGGCGTGGTCGCCAACCAGCCGATGCAGTTCGCCGGCTGCCTGGACATCAACGCCTCTGAGAAGGCCGCGCGCTTCGTCCGGACGTGCGACGCCTTCAACATCCCGGTGCTGACGTTCGTCGACGTGCCGGGCTTCCTCCCGGGCACCGACCAGGAGTACAACGGAATCATCCGGCGCGGGGCGAAGCTGATCTACGCCTACGCCGAGGCCACCGTCCCCCTCATCACCGTCATCACCCGCAAGGCCTTCGGCGGCGCCTACGACGTCATGGGCTCCAAGCACCTCGGCGCGGACCTGAACCTGGCCTGGCCGACCGCCCAGATCGCCGTCATGGGCGCGCAGGGCGCGGTGAACATCCTGCACCGGCGCACCCTCGCGGAAGCCGCTCCGGAGGAGGTGGAGGAGACCCGGGCCCGGCTCATCGCCGAGTACGAGGACACCCTGCTCAACCCGTACACGGCCGCCGAGCGCGGTTACATCGACGCGGTCACCATGCCGTCCGAGACCCGCGCCCACGTGGTCAAGGGGCTGCGGCAGCTGCGCAGCAAGCGGGAGTCGCTGCCCCCGAAGAAGCACGGCAACATCCCCCTCTAGGCCCCCGAGGAGCTCACAGTGATGATCAAGGTCGTCAAGGGCAACCCGACCCCCGAGGAGCTGGCCGCCGCACTGGCGGTGGTCCACGCGCGCGCGGCGGCGCTGGCCTCCTCGCCGTCGGGCGCGCCCCGGGTCCCGGACGAGTGGGCGGCGCCGGCCCGGGTGGCGCGGCGGCACGTCATGCGGCCGGGGCCGCGGGCGTGGGGCCGTACGTACTGGCCCCACCAGGGCTGAGGCCCTCCCGGGGGCCCGCGGGGCACCCGAAGATGGCGCGAACGGACGGTGGCGCCTGAGTACCCGTACTCAGGCGCCACCGCCGCGCCGGGGCAAGGATCGGAGCATGCTCTGGTCAGACCCGAAGGACGAGCCGCCCAAGGACATGCGCGACGCGCAGGCGATGCTGCGGCGGATGCTGGTGGTGCTGCTGCTGGCGACCGTGGTGGGCGTCTACGTGCTGGGCGTGGCCCCGTTCTAGGCTGGCTAGGCTGGCCCCCATGACCGTACGCACGCTCGTCCTCGCCTCCGCCTCCCCCGCCCGGCTGAACCTGCTGCGGCAGGCCGGTCTGGCCCCGCACGTGATCGTCAGCGGCTTCGACGAGGACACGCTGGACCACGACGAGCCCGCCGAGCTGGCGCTGGCCCTGGCCGAGGCCAAGGCGGGCGTGGTGGCCGAGCTGCCGGAGGCCGCCGGCGCGCTGGTGATCGGCTGCGACTCGGTGCTGGAGCTGGACGGCGAGGCCCTGGGCAAGCCGGCGGACGCGGCGGAGGCCACGGCCCGCTGGAAGTCGATGCGCGGGCGGGCCGGCGTGCTGCGCACGGGGCACTGCGTGATCGACACGGCGACGGGCCGTCAGGTGTCCGCCACGGCCTCCACGACGGTCCGCTTCGGCGAGCCGACGGACGCGGAGGTGGCGGCGTACGTGGAGAGCGGCGAGCCGCTGCACGTGGCCGGGGCGTTCACGCTGGACGGGCTGTCGTCGGCGTTCATCGACGGCATCGACGGGGACCCGGGCAACGTCATCGGCCTGTCGATGCCGCTGCTGCGCTCCCTGCTGGGAGAACTGGACGTGTCCATCACGGACTTGTGGGCCTGAGCCGCTTCCCGGCCGCCGCGCGCGCTCCGCGCCGGCCGTCTCCGTGAAGGATCAGGACGCCCACGATCAGGCAGAAGACGGCCATCGTCGCCGCGAAGGCGCCCCAGCCGACGAGGGCGGCCGCGAGGGCGCCGAGCACCCCGTGGGTGACGGCGGCGGCGACGAGGACGACACGGGCGAAGCGGCCGGGCGGGTGGTCCCGTACGGCGGTGACGGCGAGGAGGACGGCGGTCAGCAGGAGGAAGGCACCGATGGCCGCGCCCAGCCCGTAGGTCGCCTTGGACATGAGGTCCGGGTCGCTGCCCTGGATGGACATCGACTGATCGGCCGTCGTCCGTCCGAGCACCAGGTGGACGAGCACGAGCACCGCGGCCTCCACGACGAGCGCGAGCGCGCCCAGCCCCGCCACGAGTCTGCGCAGCACGACGCCCCCATCCCTCCCACGCCACAAGCGTGTTCGATGTCAGGGAGGCTACTAACGAGTAAACCCGCGGACAAGAGGTCGGGACGGCTCCGTTGGACGACGGGCGCCGTGACGGCTCTCACGCAAAGATTGCCTAGGCCGTTCGTAGGGACTCCACAAAGAATCGACGGGGGCCGCTGACCCGCAGAACAGAGACCTTCGACGCGCCACAGGGTTACTGTGCAGTCGGGGATCTCCCTGACCTGGGCCGACACAAGGGTTTTCACACTCAAGGGGCACTCGCATCACGCTCTGTGTGGGCAAGCTCACCACCGGGGAAGGGTCGTAAGGCCGTGTCGGCAGTCCCTAAACTCAGCTTGTTTCAAGGAGGGAGCCATCGTGCGCAAGGTGCTCATCGCCAACCGTGGCGAAATCGCTGTCCGCGTTGCCCGGGCCTGCCGGGACGCCGGGATCGCGAGCGTAGCCGTCTACGCCGATCCGGACCGGGACGCTCTGCACGTCCGCGCGGCAGACGAAGCTTTCGCGTTGGGCGGTGACACCCCGGCGGCCAGCTACCTCGACATCGGCAAGGTCCTGCAGGCCGCGGCAGACTCCGGCGCCGACGCCATCCACCCCGGGTACGGCTTCCTGTCCGAGAACGCCGAGTTCGCCCAGGCCGTCCTCGACGCGGGCCTGACCTGGATCGGCCCGCCGCCGCAGGCCATCCGCGACCTCGGCGACAAGGTGGCCGCCCGCCACATCGCCCAGCGCGCCGGAGCCCCGCTCGTCGCCGGCACCCCCGACCCCGTCTCCGGGGCCGACGAGGTCGTCGCGTTCGCCGAGCAGCACGGCCTGCCCATCGCCATCAAGGCCGCCTTCGGCGGTGGCGGGCGCGGCCTGAAGGTCGCCCGCACCCTCGAAGAGGTCCCCGAGCTCTACGAGTCCGCCGTCCGCGAGGCCGTCGCCGCCTTCGGCCGCGGCGAGTGCTTCGTCGAGCGCTACCTCGACAAGCCGCGCCACGTCGAGACGCAGTGCCTGGCCGACTCCCACGGCAACGTGGTCGTCGTCTCCACGCGCGACTGCTCGCTCCAGCGCCGCCACCAGAAGCTCGTGGAAGAGGCCCCGGCCCCCTTCCTCTCCGAGGCCCAGAACGCCGAGCTCTACGCCGCGTCCAAGGCCATCCTCAAGGAGGCCGGCTACGTCGGCGCGGGCACCGTCGAGTTCCTCGTCGGCACCGACGGCACCATCTCCTTCCTCGAGGTCAACACCCGCCTCCAGGTCGAGCACCCGGTGACCGAGGAGGTCGCCGGCATCGACCTGGTCCGCGAGATGTTCCGCATCGCCGACGGCGAGGAACTCGGCTACGGCGACCCGGTCCTGCGCGGCCACTCCTTCGAGTTCCGCATCAACGGCGAGGACCCGGGCCGCAACTTCCTGCCCGCCCCCGGCACCGTCACCAGGTTCGACGCCCCGACCGGCCCGGGCGTGCGCCTGGACGCCGGCGTGGAGTCCGGCTCGGTCATCGGCCCCGCCTGGGACTCGCTGCTGGCCAAGCTGATCGTCACCGGCGCCACCCGCGAGCAGGCCCTGCAGCGCGCCGCGCGCGCCCTGGCGGAGTTCAACGTGGAGGGCATGGCCACCGCCATCCCCTTCCACCGCGCGGTCGTCGCCGACCCCGCCTTCGCCCCGGCCGGCGGCAACCCGTTCACGGTCCACACCCGCTGGATCGAGACCGAGTTCGTCAACGAGATCCCCGCGTTCGCGGCTCCGGCCGCCGAGGACACCGAGGACGAGCCCGGCCGCGAGACGGTCGTCGTCGAGGTCGGCGGCAAGCGGCTGGAGGTCTCCCTCCCGTCCTCGCTGGGCATGACCCTGGCCCGCACGGCCGCCGCGGGCGGTGCCAAGCCGAAGCGCCGCGCCGCGAAGAAGTCCGGCCCGGCCGCCTCCGGCGACACCCTGGCGTCCCCGATGCAGGGCACGATCGTCAAGGTCGCGGTGGAGGAGGGCCAGCAGGTCAACGAGGGCGACCTGATCGTCGTCCTGGAGGCGATGAAGATGGAGCAGCCGCTGAACGCGCACCGCTCAGGCACCATCGTCGGCCTGACGGCGGAGGTCGGCGCGAGCCTCACCTCCGGCGCCACGATCTGCGAAATCAAGGACTGACGCCCCCGCACCTGACGAAGGCCCCCCGCCCCGGGTATCCC
>NZ_JBHVUQ010000017.1:0-68801 GCF_042884105.1 Streptomyces sp. NPDC058157 | reverse complement strand
GTACCCCCGACGCCGCCTCCAGCGCCTCCCCCGGGCGCCCGTCGGCCTCCAGCTGGAGGGCCGAGATCCAGTCCACGAACGGCGGGATCGCCCCCAGCGACCCCAGCGCGTGGTGGCGGGACTCGCGGATCAGCTCCGCCGCCGCCTTCCGCTCGTCCCGCAGCAGCGCGATCCGTGCCAGCAGGGCCAGCAGGTGCGGGGCCACGGCACGGGCCGAGAGCTGGTCGGCGACCCGGGCGCCGGCCTCCGCTTCGGCCTGGGCGTCCTCCAGGAACCCGCTCGCGAGCTTGAGCGCGGCCCGGTTGAGCGACCACAGCGGATGCGACCAGGCGCTCCCGATCCGCTCGGCCTCCCGCCGCCCGAGCTCGTTGACCGCGTCGGCCTCCCCGAACCGGTCGGCCGAGGTCAGGGCGCGGGCCAGCCACAGCCGGGGGTGGCGCCGGCGGACCTCGGCGCTGCCGGTCTCGGCGAGCTGGACGGCCTCGCCCGCCAGGGCCAGCGACCCGGAGATGTCCCCGCGCCCCCGGGCGGTGGCGCTGCGCGCGACGGTGGCGAAGACCACCGCCGAGTCGGCCCCCGAGGCCCGGCCGGCCTGTTGGGCGGCGAGCGCGGACTGCTCGGCGGCCTCGATGCCGGGGAAGGACAGCAGGGCGTGGGACTGGACGGCGTACAGCTCGGCCCGGACCGCGCCCAGGGCCGTCGGGGTGGCCAGGGCCCGGCCCACGTAGTCCAGGACGACCCGGTCGTGCCCGGCGTGCTTGAGCGCCTCGGCGAGGGCCAGCAGCATGGCGGTCTCCTCGCGCGGGTCCAGCCCGCTGCGCAGGGCCCGTTCGCCCAGCTCGCGCGCCTGCCCCAGCCGGCCGGCGTTGGCCAGGAGGCGGACGGCCTCGGTGAGCAGCCGGGGCCGCTCGGGGGAGTCCTCCTCGATCAGGTCGAGGAGCTGGAGCATCAGGTCGGCGGCGATGCCGGAGGACTGGGCGGCGGCCTCCCGGACGGCGAGGTGCAGGGTGGCGATGGCCTCGCGGTTGCCGCGCTGGCCGCCGCGCGCGAGGTGCTGGGAGATCTCGGCGGCGGGCCGGCCGGTGGCGCGGAGCACGCCCGCGGCCTCCTGGTGCAGGGCGTGCCGGACGGGTCCGGGCAGGGTCCCGTAGACGGTCTCGCGGATCAGGTCGTGCCGGAAGCGCAGTTCGGAGCCGGTGCCGATGAGCATGCCCACGGCGACGGCCTCGCTGACGGCGCTGTTGAGCTCGGCGCCGGCCAGGCCGAGCAGCCCGCCGGCCTCGGCGACGCTGAAGGGCCGGGCGAGGACGGAACCCACCTCCAGCACCCGCCGGGCGGGCTCGGAGAGCCCCGTCAGCCAGCCGCGCGAGAGGGTGGAGGGCGGCTCGGACTCGGGCCGGGACAGCAGCTCGACGAGCAGGAAGGGGTTGCCGTCGCTGCGTTCGGCGTGTGCGAGCAGCCGGGGCGAGGGCGCGCTGCCGAGCGTGCGGGTGCACAGTTCGGCGACCTCGGCGCCGGACAGCGGGGCCAGGCGCAGCCGTTCGGCGCCGTCGGCGACCAGCCGGTCCGTGAGGTCGTGGACGGGGCTGGGTTCGGGTGCCGGGCGCAGGGCCAGCAGCCAGAGCACCTCGCTGGCGTGCAGGGTGGGCAGCAGGATGCGCAGGGCCTGGGCGGTGAGTTCGTCGGCCCAGTGCATGTCGTCGAGCACGACGGCCAGCGGGCGGCGCCGGGCGGCCTGTTCGATGGCCTCGGCGATGCGGTGGACCAGCCAGAACCGGCCCGACTCGGTGAAGCCGCCGGCCGCGAGGGAGGCGAGGGTCTCGCGGTCGAGGACGGGCCCGGGGCCGGTGCTGAGGGCGCCCAGGAGGCTGGCCATGGGGACGACGTGGTCGAGTTCGGTGGCCTGGCCGCGGGCGACCGCGACGCCGGTCCGGGCGGCCCGCCGCTCGCTCTCGGCGAGGAGACGGCTCTTGCCGAGGCCGGCGTAGCCCTCGATGACGACGCAGCCGCCGATGCCGTCGCACACCCGCTGCAGGGCGCGGTCCAGGGTGCTCAGTTCGGTGCTCCGGCCGACGAGTGGACTCTCGTGCTCGGACAGTGTGGACACGGTGTGTGACGCCTCCCCCGTCGGGCGCTGCCCGACTCCATGGCCCGTCGTCGCGTGGGCCCCCGCGGTTGTCGATGTCGCCTCGGCCGAGACCGGGGCGACCAGACGCTAACCCGAACCGGCGAGTAGGTCGCCGTCGCGTACCGGACGCGGACGGCCTGTTCGAAGCGCTCATTCCGGTTGGCTCGGCGGCCCGTTCGGGCCGGTTCCGCGCGCCCGTTCGGGCCGGTTCCGCGCGCCCGTTCGGGCCGGATCCGCGCGCTCGTTCCGTGGGCCGCACCGGCGTCAACCGGCCGGTCACGGAGCCGGCGCGAGCCGCGTTCGAGCTCCGCTCCGGCTTCGCTCGATCCCCGCTCGAAATACCGCGTGACCTGCCATCCCGTGCCCGATCACGCTCCGGATCCCGTGTTCGCGTGATGGGGGGAGGTGTCAGCGGAAGGCAAGGTTTGCGTCAAGCCGGCAGCCACGCAGCCGCAGCCGCCTAACGGGAGGAAGAACGATGTCGCTGCACCACGCATACGGTCGAGAGGCCCGGCTCCACAGGCTCTACCACGAAGGCAGCCGCCGCCTGTTCGTCGTTCCGCTGGACCACTCGGTCACCGACGGGCCGCTCCAGGTGCCCGGCGGGGTGAACCGGCTCGTCGGACAGCTGTCCGGTTCCGGTGTGGACGCCATCGTCCTGCACAAGGGGAGCGTCCGGCAGGTGGATCCCCGGCACTTCGCGGAGACCTCGCTCATCGTCCACCTCAGCGCCAGCACCCGCCACGCCCCCGACCCGGACGCCAAGTACCTGGTGGCGAGCGTGGAGGAGGCCCTGCGGTACGGGGCCGACGCGGTCAGCGTCCACGTCAACGTCGGCGCGGAGGACGAGCGGGGGCAGGTGAAGGACCTCGCCGCCGTGGCGGAGTCCTGCGACCGCTGGAACGTGCCGCTGATGGCCATGGTGTACCCGCGCGGACCGCGCGTGACCAATCCCTACGACCCCGAACTGGTGGCGCACGCCATCACCCTCGCCGCCGATCTGGGCGCGGACATCGTGAAGACCGTGTACGTCGGCAATCCGGCGGAGATGGCGGACGTGGTCAGCGGCGCGACGGTGCCGGTGATCGTGGCCGGCGGACCCCGTCTGGACACGCCCGAGCTGGTGGCGGGCTACGTGGAGGAGGCCCTCAAGGGCGGCGCCGCGGGCGTCGCGATGGGCCGCAACGTCTTCCAGGCCGCCGACCCGGGGGCGCTGGCCCGCAGGCTCGCCGACCTGATCCACGCCGACGGGTGCCCGCAGTCGTGGGAGAGCGACGCCCCCGCCGGGGCGCTGACGCCCGCCGCGGTCTGACGGTCCGTCGGGTGGGCCGGGCAGCCGCGTCCGCGGCCCCGCCCCGTACCCGGCGGCCCGCGTCCCCGGAGCGGTCCCACGCCGACCGGCACCGCCCCTTCCCTCGACCGGTGCCCCAGAGGGGCCCGGCCGCCCTCCGGGCCCGTCCCGAGCGCGTCTCGAGCGCCCGGACCCGTACCCGCGTGACCGCCGTACGCCCCGCAGCGCCTCCCCGCGCCGCCGGGCCGGCGGGAGCGCCGACACAAAACGACGCATACCCCCGTCCCGTATACCCCCGCTTACGTGCATGCCGACATGCACGTACATCCACAAGGAGTCACGAGTGAAGCTCAGCTGGGTCGACATCCGTTCCGTCGGTTCCGCCAAGGACGCCATCGTCCAGGAGGCCATCCACGCCCGGATCGACGGCATCCTCGCCGACGACGCCGCCGACTTCGAGGGCCTGCCGCCCACCGTCAAGAAGGTGCTGTTCCCGCAGGGCAAGGCCCTGCCGGAGTCCTTCGGCGCGGCGGACGTGGTCATCGTGGACCCCGCCAAGC
The DNA here is from genome assembly GCF_042884105.1 of Streptomyces sp. NPDC058157. Lineage (NCBI taxonomy): Bacteria > Bacillati > Actinomycetota > Actinomycetes > Kitasatosporales > Streptomycetaceae > Streptomyces > Streptomyces sp. NPDC058157. The sequence continues at coordinate 64,822 of NZ_JBHVUQ010000017.1, read as the reverse complement.
ACGGCGAGACCGCCGAGCTGGCGCTGCGCCACCCCGAGGTCGAGTTCGGCCGGTTCGTGGAGATCATCGACGCCGCGACGCTGGAGGACGCCTGCCAGTCCGGCCGCACCGAGAAGTGGAGCCTGCTCCTCTTCCGTGACCCCACCAAGATCCCGCTGGAGATCGTGATCGCCGCGGCCGCCCGCGCCCAGGGCTCCCTGATCACGGTCGCCCAGGACGTGGAGGAGGCCGAGATCATATTCGGCGTCCTCGAACTCGGCTCGGACGGCGTTCTGATGGCCCCGGCCAAGGTCGGCGACGCCACCGCCCTGAAGGCCTCGGCCGAGGCGGGCGTGCCCAACCTCCAACTCACCGAACTGACCGTCACCGCCACCGCGCACGTGGGCATGGGCGAGCGCGCCTGCGTCGACACCGCCACCCACTTCGGCGAGGACGAGGGCCTGCTGATCGGCTCCCACTCCAAGGGCATGATCCTGTGCGTCAGCGAGACCCACCCGCTGCCGTACATGCCCACCCGCCCCTTCCGCGTCAACGCCGGCGGCATCCACTCCTACACCCTCGGCAACAACGAGCGCACCAACTACCTCAGCGAGCTCAAGTCGGGCTCCCGGGTCACCGCCGTCGACATCCACGGCAACACCCGCCTGGTCACCGTCGGCCGCGTCAAGATCGAAACCCGTCCGCTGATCTCCATCGACGCGGTCGGCCCCGACGGCCGCACCGCCAACCTGATCCTCCAGGACGACTGGCACGTACGCGTCCTCGGCCCGGGCGGCGTCGTCCTCAACTCCACCGAGCTCAAGCCCGGCGACGTGGTGCTCGGCTACCTGCCGACCGAGGACCGGCACGTCGGCTACCCGATCAACGAGTTCTGCCTCGAGAAGTGATGACCCGGTGACCCCCGTGACCCCGGCCCCGACGCCCCCGCCCGTCTTCGACTTCCACGCGCGCCTGGTCCCGCAGGACGGTGCCGCGGCCCGCCTGCTCGACACCATGGACGCGCACGGGATCACCCGGGCGGCCGTCTCCGCCGGGGGCACGATCCCCCTCGACCTGCTGTCCCGGCAGCTGGTCGAGGGGGGCCACATCGAGACCGACGCCGACAACGACGCCGTCCTCGCGGCCTGCCGGACCTCCGGCGGCCGGCTGGTCCCCTTCCACTTCGCCAACCCGCACCGGGAGCCCGGCGCCTACGCCGGCCGGGCCGCCGAGTTCCACGGCCTGGAGATCTCCCCCGCGGTGCACGGCGTGCCCTTCGCCGACCCGCGCACCCACGCCCTCGTCGAGATCGCCGAGCGGCACGGGCACCCCGTCTACACGGTGTGCCTGCACCGCCCCGGGGCCATGGTCCGCGACCTGGCCGACCTGGCCGCGGCCTTCCCCCGGGTCACGTTCGTCCTCGGCCACTCCGGGGTCGGCGAGATCGACCTCCACGGGATCGGGCTGATCAAGGACAGCCCCAACGTCCTGCTGGAGACCTCGGGCGGCTACTCGGCCGTCATCCGGCTGGCCCTCGAACGGCTCGGCGCCCGCCGGCTCCTCTTCGGCACCGAACACCCGCTGCAGCACCCCGCGGTCGAACTCGCCAAGTACGCGGCCCTGGGCCTGGAGCACCGGCAGCTCAGGCGGATCCTCTGGCACAACGCGGCGGATCTGCTGGGGCTCGAAGACCCCTTGTGAGATGACTATGGAACAGCAGCCACGCATCGCTGTCGTGGGGGCGGGGATCGGAGGTCTGGCCCTCGCACTGGGGCTCGCCCGCGCGGGCCTGTCCTGCGACGTGTACGAACAGACCCGACACCTCCGCGAGATCGGGGCCGGCCTCCAGGTCGCCCCCAACGCCGCCCGGCTGCTGCACCGCCTCGGCGTCGAGAGCTGTCTGCGCGCCGTCGCCGTACGGCCCCGCGCGATCGAACTGCGCCGCTGGAACGACGGCGGACTCCTCGCCCGCACCCCGCTCGGCGAGGAGTGCGAGGAGATGTACGGGGCCCCGCACTACGCCGTCCACCGCGCGGACCTGCACCAGATCCTGCTCTCCAAGCTTCCCGCCGGCACCCTGCGCCTCGGCCTGCGGTGCGTCGGCGTCGAACAGGACGGCGACGAGGCGGTCCTCCGGTTCGACGACGGCTCCATCCAGCGCGCCGACCTCGTCGTCGGCGCCGACGGGATCCACTCCGCCACCCGCGACCTCCTCGTCAAGGACGAACCCCGCTACTCCGGCCAGGACATGTACCGCGGCCTGGTCCCCGCCGAACGGCTCCCGCACCTGGCCGCCGAACCCGCCGTACGGCTCTGGCTGGGCCCGGGCCGGCACTTCGTCTGCTACCCCGTCGCGGGCGGCAGCCGGATCAGCTTCGCCGCGACCGCCCCCGGTGACGAACGGGGGGCGGAGGAGTCGTGGAACACCCTCGGCAGCATCGAGGAGCTGCGGGCCGCGTACGACGGCTGGCACGGGGACGTCGCCGCCGTCCTCGACGCCGCCGGGGAGGTCGGCCGCTGGGCCCTGCACGACCGCGACCCCGTACCGGGCTGGTCCCGGGGCCGGGTCACCCTCCTCGGGGACGCCGCCCACCCGATGCTGCCCTTCCGGGCCCAGGGCGCCAACCAGGCCGTGGAGGACGCCGCCGCCCTGGTGGTGTGCCTCACCGAGCACGGCGGCACCGACCTGGCCGAGCGGCTGCGCCGCTACGAACGGGTCCGGATGACGCGCACCGCGCGGATCCAGCAGATCTCCCGCGACAACGCCAAGACCCTCCACCTGCCGGACGGGGCCGGCCAGCGTCACCGCGACGCCGCCCTCGGGGGCAGCCACGAACTGGCTGCCCAGGACTGGCTGTTCGGATACGACGCGGCCGAGGCCGCCAGAGCGGAGCCCCTACGATGACCCAGCCCACCGCGACCGCGGAAACCCGCACCCCCGCCCTGACCCGCGAGGAACTCGCCCGCGCGGCCACCCTCGGCGGCGGCAGCCTGCTGGAGCACGCCCTCGCCGCCAGCACCGAGCCCGACGCCCCCTTCCTGTACAGCGAGCACCCGCTGCTCGACCCGGCCGGGGAACGCCGCCACGACTTCACGCTGACCGGCCTGGACGACCTGGCCCGGACCTGGTCCGCCTGGTACCTCGGCCAGGGCATCGGCCCCCGCGACCGGGTCGCCGTCTACCTCCGGGACAGCTTCGAGGACGTCCTGCACTTCCTCGCCCTCAGCCAGATCGGCGCCATCCCCGTCCTGGTCAACGGCCGGCTCCCGGCCGCCATCGCCGCCGGACTCTACGAGCGCACCGGCGCGTCCGGACTGGTCACCGACGCCTCCCACCGCGAGGCCCTGCGCGCCGCCGGGACCCTCGACGGGCTCCGCCTCCTCGCCGTGTCCGACGAGCTGACCTCCCTCGGCGCCGACCGCCTCGACCCCGCCGACCGCTTCCGGCACGCCCCCGACGACCCGGTGCTGATCAGCCACTCCTCCGGCACCACCGGCATCCCCAAGGCCGTCGTGTGGACCCACGAGGGCGCCGTCGCCGCCCTGCGCGAACTGCTGCTCCTGCCGCAGCCCGCCGAACGCGAGGTGCTCCTGTCCGCCGTGCCCCAGTCCCACCAGGCCGGGGCCAGCTTCGCCGCCGGGGCGCTGCTCACCGGCGCCCGCCTGGTCGCGCTCGCCGACCGCTCCGGCGCCCACGTGGCCGCCGCGATCACCGAACACCGCCCGCACACCGTGGTCGCCTTCGCCCAGACCTACGCCGAACTCGCCGCCCTCGGACCCGACGACGACGTGCTCTCCTCGGTGCGGCGCTGGTTCAACACCGGCGACTCCGCACACGGCCGGCACATCGCCCCGCTGGTCCGCGCCGGCGCCGAGTTCATCGACGGCCTCGGCTCCTCCGAACTCGGCTTCGCCCAGTTCGGGCACGTCACCACCGCCGCCACCGTCCGCCACGACCGCTGCATCGGCCGGCCCCACCCCTGGGCGCGGATCGCCGTCCTGCGCGAGGACGGCACCCCCGCCGCCCGCGGCGAGGCCGGACTCCTCGGCGTCAAGGGCCCCACCCTCACCCCCGGCTACTGGAACGACCAGGACCGCTACTACCGCTCCCGGCTCGGCGGCTGGTTCCTCTCCGGGGACGTGGTCCGCGAGGGCGAGGACGGCACCTACTTCCACCTCGACCGGGCCGTCGACGTCATCCACACCCCCGAAGGCCCCGCGTACTCACTCCTCATGGAGGAGACCCTGCTCGGCCACCTGCCCGGACTCGACGACTGCGCCGTGGTCGGCGTGCGCGACGGCTCCGGCAGCGAACGCCCCGTCGCCGTCCTGCGCCCGGCCGACCCGGCCGGCGCCGACGCCGCCGCACTGCGCGCCGCCGCCGACAAGGCGCTCGCCGGAGCGGGTCTGCCCGCCCTGGGCGGGCTCCACGTCGCCCGCGACGCCGACGAGGTCCCGCTCGGGCCCTCCGGAAAGGTCCTCAAGCGCCAACTGCGCCGGCAGCTCGCCGACGCCCTGACCACTCCCACCCCTGGGGAACCCTCATGAACATGCGTAGGATCGCGCCGCTCGCGATCGGCACCTTCGCCATCGGCACCGACAACTTCATCGTCGCCGGCATCCTCGGCGGCATGGCCGACGACCTGGGCGTCTCCCTGGCCGCCGCCGGCCTCCAGGTCACCGTCTTCTCCCTGGTCTACGCACTGGGCTCGCCCCTGCTGTCCGCACTGACCCAGCAGGCCGAGCGGCGGGCGATCCTGGTCGGCAGCATGGGCCTGTTCGCCCTGGCCAACGTGCTCACCGCCATCGCCCCCACCTTCGGGGTGCTGCTCGCCACCCGCATCGTCGCCGCCGTCGCCGCGGGCGTCTTCGGCCCCGTCGCCACCGCGGCCGCCGCCGAACAGTCCGAGCCGGAGTTCCGGGGCCGGGCCATCTCCATCGTCACCGGCGGGCTCACCGTCTCCATCGTCCTCGGCGTCCCGATCGGCGTGCTGATCTCCGCCCTGTCCGACTGGCGCGGAGCCTTCTGGTTCGTCGCCGCCCTCGCCCTGGTCGCCGCGGTGTCCACCGCCGCCGCGCTGCCCCGGCTGCCCGGCACCCCCGGACCCGGCATCGCCGAGCGGTTCCGGCCGATGCTCCGCCCGGCCGTCGGCCTGACCCTGCTGCAGTCGGTCACCGTGGTCGGCTCGACCTTCATCGTCTTCACCTACCTGGCCACCCTGGTCCACGGCACGGGCGTCGGCGGCGACGGGGAGTTCGCGACCACCCTGATCATGCTGGTCTTCGGCGTGGCCGCCGTCTTCGGCAACATCATCGGCGGCCGCAGCGCCGACCGCGTCGGCGGCACCACCACCATCCGGCGCACCATCGTCGTCCTGACCCTCGCCCTGGCCGCCGTCTCCCTCGTCGCCCAGACCCTCGACGGGATGACCGCCTACGTCGCCCTGGCCGCCGTCGTCGCCGTGTGGGGCGTCAGCGGCTGGGCCTTCACCCCGGCCCAGTTCTCCCGGCTCGCGCAGATCGACCCCGCCCACATGCACCTCACGTTCGCCCTCAACAACTCGGCGATCTACATCGGTTCGGCGCTCGGCGCCTCCATCGGCGGCGGCATCGTCGAATGGGCCTCGGCGGGCGGACTGGGCTGGGTCGCGGCCGGCGGGGAGGTCATCGGCTTCCTCCTGGTGCTCCTGGCCGTCGCCCGCCCCCGCCTCGGCGTCCCCGCCGCCCCGCCGGCCGCCCCGTCCGCCGACGAGCCCGGCCTCCAGCCGGCGGCCGAGCGATGACCGCCGCGATACCGGCGGCCGGCTCCCCGGCCGCCCCCTCCGCCCCCGCTTCCTCCGCCCCCTGGCCCCGGCTCGGCGACTGGTCCGACCACGCCGAACTGCGCAGCCTCCAGCGCGCCGCCCTGCCCGCCGCCCTCGCCCGCGCCCGGCGCAGCCCCTTCTACGCCGGACGCCTCACGGCGGGCCGCACCTGCCTCGACGGGATGCGCCCCACCCTCAAGTCCGACCTGCGCGACGCCTACCCCTTCGGGATGCTCGCCGTACCCGGCGCCAAGGTCGCCACCTACCACGAGTCCAGCGGCACCACCGGAGAGCCCACCGCCTCCTACCTCACCGAGAACGACTGGGCGGAGACCGCCGACCGCTTCAACCGCTCCTCGGCGGCCCTCACCGCCGAGGACCGGGTGCTCGTCAAGACCCCGTACTCGATGGCGACCACCGCCCACCAGATGCACCACGCGGCCCGCACCGCCGGCGCCCTCGTCATCCCGGCCGACAACCGGACGTCGATGATGACCTACCGGCGGCTGCTGCGGCTGGTCCGCGACGTCCGCCCCACCGTCACCTGGTCGCTGCCCAGCGAACCCCTGCTGTGGGCGGCCGCCGACGACGCCCTCGGCGCCGGGACCCTCGCCGCCGCGGCCGCCGGGAACGGCCCCCGCGCCCTCGTCGTCGCGGGGGAGCCGCTCAGCCCCGCCAAGCGGGCCCGGATCGGCGAACTGTGGGGCGGGGCCCGGGTGATCGAGGACTACGGGTCCACCGAGACCACCAGCCTCGCCGGGGAATGCCCCCACGGACGGCTGCACGTGTGGGCCGACCGCTTCCTCTTCGAGGTCCAGGACCCGGCCCTCGACCGCATCACCCCCGCGGGCCGCGGCCGGCTGCTGGTCACCACCCTGTACCGGGAGGCCATGCCGCTCCTGCGCTACGACACCGGGGACCTCGTCGTCCTCGGCGCGGAGAACGACTGCCCCTGCGGCTGGGCGCTGCCCTTCATCGAGGTCCTCGGCCGCGACGGCGCCCCCGTCCGCGTCGCCGGGAAGGCCGTGCGCCCGCACGACGTCGACGCGCTCGTCTACGGGCTGCCCGTCGAGTACCGGGCCCACGTCTGGCGCGCCGTCGCCGAGGCCGACCGGCTGCGGCTGACCGTCGAGGCCGGCGGGGACGGCGAGATGCACGAGGAGGCCGCCGCGAAGCTGCGCGCCGGCTTCGCCGAGACCCTCGGCCTGCCCGTCGAGCTCACGGTGGGCGGCCCCGGAACCCTGATCCCGCCCGGCGCCCTGCTGCGCGAGGACCGGTTCGTCAAGCCCCGCTTCCTGTACGAGGCGGCCGATGCGAGGGAGGACGGATGGACGTATCTCGACTGACGGCGCCCGGTGCCCCGGCCCCGGTCCCGTCCGCGGTCCCGGCCCCGGTCCCGTCCGCGGCCCCGGCCCCGGCCCCGTCCGCGGTCGCCGTCGTCGGCGTCGGACCGCGCGGCCTGATCCTGCTGGAACGTCTCTGCGCCAACGCCCGGACGCTGCCCGAGGACGCCCGGATCACCGTCCACCTGATCGACCCGGCGGAACACGGACCCGGCCGGGTCTGGGCCACCGGCCAGGACCGGCTGCTGCTGATGAACACCGTCGCCTCCCAGGTCACGGTCTTCTCCGACAGCAGCGTGGTGATGGACGGCCCCGTGGAGCCCGGCCCCGGCCTGTACGCCTGGGCCCGTGACCTCGCCGCCCGGGCCGGCGACGGGACGGCCGGGGCCGCCGGGACGACCGGGGCAGCCGGGGCGGAGGCCGGCGGTGCGGATCGGGAACTCCTCGCGGAGGCCCGCGCCCTGACCCCCGACTCCTACCCCAGCCGGGCCTTCTACGGCGCCTACCTGCGCTGGGCCGCCGCCCGCGTCCGGGCCGGGGCCCCGCCGCAGGTCGAGCTCGTCACCCACCGCTCGGCGGCCGTGGCCTGCGGCACCGACCCCGCCACCGGACTGCCCTGGGTCCGCCTCGCCGACGGCACGGAGCTGCCCCGGCTGGCCGGGCTCGCCCTCGCCCAGGGCCACGTCGACGCCGAACCCTCCCCGGCACAGGGCAGGTTCGCCGCCCACGCCGCCGCCCGGGGCCTGCTCTACGTCCCGCCCGGCAACCCGGCGGAGAGCGACCTGAGCGCGGTCGCGGCGGGCGAACCGGTGCTGCTGCGCGGCCTGGGCCTGAACTTCTTCGACCACATGACCCTCTTCACCCGCGGCCGCGGCGGCGCCTTCACCCAGGAGGGCGACCGGCTCGTCTACCACCCCTCGGGCCGCGAACCCCGGCTGTACGCGGGCTCCCGGCGCGGGGTCCCGTACCAGGCGCGCGGCGAGAACCAGAAGGGCCCGCACGGCCGGCACACCCCGGCCGTCCTGCGCCCCGAGGTGGTGGAGTCCCTGGTCAAGCGGTCGGCCGCGGAGGGCGGCCTGGACTTCCGGCAGGACCTGTGGCCGCTGATCGCCAAGGAGACCGAGACCGTCTACTACACCGGTCTGATCACCGCCCGCGAAGGCCGCGGGGCCGGGGCCGCCTTCCGTGACGCCTGGCTCGAACTGCCCTGGGGCGGCCCCGAGGAACGGGACCGGCTCGACGCGCACGGCGTCCCCGCCACCGCCCGCTGGGACTGGTCCCGCCTCGCCGACGGCGGCCGCGAGGGCGGCTTCACCGGGACCGCCGACCACCGCGCCTGGCTGCTCGGCCGGCTCCGCGGCGACCTGGCCCGGGCCCGCGCGGGCAACGTGGACGGCCCGTTCAAGGCCGCCCTCGACGTCCTGCGCGACCTGCGCAACGAGATCCGCCTGGTCGTGGACCACGGCGGGCTCACCGCCCGCTCGCACCGCGACGACCTGGAGCGCTGGTACACCCCGCTGAACGCCTTCCTCTCCATCGGCCCGCCCGCACGGCGGATCGCCGAGATGATCGCGCTCGTCGAGGCCGGGGTGCTCACCGTCCTGGGGCCCGGCACGCGGATGGACGTGGACCCGGTCTCGGGCGACTTCGCCGCCGAGTCCGCCGTCCCCGGCTCACGGGTCCTGGCCCGGGTGCTGATCGAGGCCCGGCTGCCCGACGGCGACGTCCGGCGCACCGCCGACCCGCTGCTGCGCGGGCTGCTGGACACCGGGCAGGCCCGGCCGTTCCGGATCACGGGCGGCCGTGAGGGCATGGAGTACGAGACCGGCGCCCTGGCGGTGACCCGCCGCCCGTACCGGGTCGTCGCCGCCGACGGCCGCCCGCACCCGGCCCTGTACGCCTTCGGCGTGCCGACGGAGGGCCTGCACTGGGTGACGGCCGCCGGGGTCCGCCCGGGCGTCGACTCGGTGACGGTCGGCGACGCGGACGCCCTGGCCCGCCGCCTCCTCGGCTTCGAGGAAGCCGACCGGATGCCGAGCACCACCCCGGCGCAGTCCGGCCCCGGCCGGGCGGACGGACCCGCGCGGACGGAGTCCGGGCCCGCTCGGGCGGGCTCCCGCGCCGCGGCGGCGGGGGCCCCTTCGGTGGCGGTGCCGGACGGGTCCGGCCAGGCGGCGGAGACCGCCGCGCGGACGGCGTCCGGGGCGCGGCCCGTGGTGGCGGACGCCGAGGCCGCGGCGGGGCCCGGCGGGGACGTCGGGCTGCTGAGTCCCGTGCGGGCCGGCACCGCCGCGGAGGCGGCCACCGGTGACGGGGCCTGGCTGCGGGCGCTGCTCGACGCCGAGGTGGCGCTGGTCCGGGCCCAGGCGCGGCTCGGGGTGGTGCCGGCCGCGGCCGCCGAGACGGTGGCCCGGGTCGCCCGGACGGCCCCGCTGCCCGCCGCGCTGCTCGCGGTCCGGGCGCGGGAGTCCGCGAACCCGGTGGTGGCCCTGGTGGAGGCGCTGACGGAGGCCGTCGCCGCCGAGGACCCCGCCGCCGCCGACTACGTGCACCGCGGTTCGACCAGCCAGGACATCATGGACACCGCCACCGTGCTGGTCGCGGCCCGCGCGCTGGACACCGTCCTGGCCGACCTGGAGCGGTGCCGCACCGCACTGGCCGGGCTCGCCGGCCGGCACCGCGACACCCCGATGCCGGGCCGCACCCTCGCCCTGCACGCCGTGCCCGTCACCTTCGGGCTGAAGGCGGCCGGCTGGCTGGAGGCCGTCGCGGTGTCCGCCGCCCGGCTGCGCCGGGTCCGCGCCGGTCTGCCCGTCCAGTTGGGCGGCGCCGCCGGGACCCTGGCCGGGTACCTGGAGTACGCCCGGCTCGACGCCCCCGGGGAGTCCGGCGAGGACTACCCGGTCCGCCTCGCGGAGGCCTTCGCCGAGGAGACGGGGCTGCGCGCCCCGGTGCTGCCCTGGCACACCGTGCGCACGCCCGTCGCCGAACTGGGCGCCGAACTGGCCCTGGCCTGCGGCGCCCTGGGGAAGATCGCGGTCGACGTGCTCTCCCTGGCCCGGACCGAGGTGGCTGAGGTGGCCGAGCCCGGACCGGCCGGGCGGGGCGCCTCCTCCGCGATGCCGCACAAGCGCAACCCGGTGCTCGCCACGATGGTCCGCTCGGCCGCCCTCCAGGTGCCCGCGCAGGCGGCCGTGCTCGCGCAGTGCCTGCTCGCCGAGGACGAGCGGCCCGCGGGGGTCTGGCACGCCGAATGGCAGCCCCTGCGCGAATGCCTGCGGCTGACCGGCGGGGCGGCGGCCACCGCGGCCGAACTCCTCGAAGGCCTCGCCGTCCACCCGGGACGGATGCGGGAGAACCTCGCCCTGACCGGGGCCCTCACCGCCTCCGAGCGGATCGCCGCCGCCCTCGCGCCCGCCCTGGGCAAGGCCGAGGCCCGCCGGCTCGTCACCGCCTGCTCCCGCCGCTCCGCCGACGAGGGCACCGACCTCGCCGGCCTGCTCGCCGGCAGCGCCCGGGTCACCGCCGTCCTGGACCCCGCCGAGATCGGCGCGCTGCTCGACCCGGCCGGGTACACGGGGGCCTCCGCCGCCCTCGTGGACCGGGCCCTCGCCCACTACCGCTGACACCACCGCCACGCTCCCGGAGAGCGCCCGCACACCCAGGGGGACCCCCATGCTCACCCGACGTCGCCTGCTCGGCGCCGCCCTCGCCACCGGGGGTACCGCCCTCACCGGCGCGGCCCTCACCCCGCTGCTCACCACGCCCGCCGCCGCCGCGGTACCGGTGCTGACGCCCTTCCGGACCGCCATGCCGGTCCCGCCGACCCTGCTGCCGGCCTCCACCGCCAACGGCACCGACACCTACGACATGTACGTGGGCCGGGCCACCACGCAGATCATCCCCGGCGTCGACACGGAGGTGATCACCTTCAACGGCGCGTTCCCCGGCCCCACCATCCGCGCCCGCCGCGGCAGACCGGTCGTCATCCGCCAGAAGAACCGCCTGGACATGCCGGTCTCCATCCACCTCCACGGCGGGCACGTCACCCCGGACAACGACGGCGACCCCATGGCCACCATCGCCCCCGGCACCGCGCGCCTCTACCGGTACGGCAACGACCAGGCCCACGCCCCCCTGTGGTTCCACGACCACGCCCACCACATGGAGTCCGAGCACGTCTACCGCGGCCTGTCCGCCTTCTACCTCCTGAGCGACGACGAGGAACGCGCCCTGCCGCTGCCCTCCGGCCAGTACGACGTGCCGATCGCCCTGCGCGACGTCCGCTTCGACGACGCCGGACAGCTCCTCTACGTGATGGACGACTTCCAGAACCGGAACACCATCCTCGCGAACGGGAAGCCCTGGCCGTACTTCCAGGTCGCCGCCCGCAAATACCGTTTCCGCATACTCAATTCCACCAACATACGCTTCTTCACCCTCCGCCTCTCCGACGGCGGGGAAATCATCCAGATAGGCTCCGACGGCGGACTCCTCGAAACCCCGTACCGCACCGGCACGCTGAGTCTTTCCCCCGGAGAGCGCGTCGACGTCGTCATCGACTTCTCCCGCTACCCGGTGGGCACCCAGCTGGTGCTGGAGAACACCGAGGGCCCCGGGCCGGTCGAGCAGGTCGGCAAGGTGCTGCGCTTCGACGTGACGCGCACCGCCGCCGACACCAGCTCGGTACCGGCCCGGCTGCGCACCCTCCCCGCGCTCCCGCCGGCCACCGTCCACCGCGAGATCACCCTGCGGATGGACGAGGACGGACGGGCCGCCCCCGGCGCGTACATGAACGACCTGGTGTACGACCCGGCCCGGATCGACCAGTCGATCACCTGGGGCAGCACGGAGATCTGGACCGTCAGCAACGTCAACCGGTTCGTCCCGCACAACTTCCACATGCACCTGGTCCAGTTCCGGGTGCTGGAGCGCAACGGCGGGCCGGTCGGCCCCGCGGAGGCCGGGCTCAAGGACACCGTACGGGTCATGCCCGGCGAGACCGTGAAGGTCCAGGCGACCTTCGATTCCTACCGCGGGAAGTACCTCTACCACTGCCATCTCTTCGACCACGCCGCCATGGGAATGATGGCGCAAATGGAGATCTCATGACCTGGTGGCGCCGCAAGAACACCACCGAATCCACCGTATCCACCGAATCCGCCGTATCCGCTGAATTCCTTTCCGACGATTCAAGGAGCATTCCCGTGACCAACGTCGCCGTCATCTACTACTCCTCCACCGGAAACGTCCACAAGATGGCCGAGACCGCCGCCGCGGCCGCCGAGAAGGCGGGTGCCGAAGTCCGGCTGCGCCGCATCGCCGAGACCGCCCCCGCCGACGCCATCGCCTACAACCCGGCCTGGGGCGAGCACCTGGAGGCCACCTCGCACGTGGCCACCGCCACCCTGGACGACCTGGAGTGGGCCGACGCCGTCATCTTCGGCACGCCCGTCCGCTTCGGCCTGCCGGCCGCGCAGCTCAAGGGCTTCCTCGACACGGCGGGCGGCCTCTGGTACCAGGGCAAGCTGGTCAACAAGGTGGTCTCCGCCTTCACCTCCTCCAACACCACGCACGGCGGCCAGGAGTCGACGCTGCTCTCCCTCAACAACGTCTTCACCCACTGGGGTTCGATCATCGTCCCGCCCGGCTACGCCGACCCGGTGCAGTTCGCCGAGTCCAACGGCAACCCGTACGGCGCCAGCAGCGTCTCGGGCGGCACCGGCACCACCCCGCCCACCGACGACAACCTGGCCGCCGTCGAGTTCCAGGCCCGCCGGGCCCACCAGATCGCGACCGCGCTGAAGAAGGGCCTCGCCGCGCTCTGACCGGCGGCAGGCGCAACACCGTTCCGTCCCCGTGAGAACAGCAAGGAGCAGCAGCATGTCCCGGATCGTGATCGCGGGCGGCGGATTCGCCGGCGTGTGGGCCGCCAAGGCGGCGGCCCGCATCCGGCGCCAGGCCGGCCGGGCCGGCGAGGACGTCGAGATCACCCTGATCGCCCCCGGCGAGGACCTCGTCATCCGGCCGCGCCTGTACGAGGCGTCGCCCGAGCGGATGCGGGTCCCGCTGGACGGGGTGCTCGCCCCGCTCGGGGTGCGGCGGCTGCGGGCGGAGGTCACCGACGTCGACCTCCCGGGGCGGCGGGTGCTCCTCGCCGGCCCGGCGGAGCCGGTCCCGTTCGACCGGCTCGTGCTGGCCACCGGCAGCCGGGTGCGCAAGCCCGCGCTGCCGGGGGCCGGCGCCCTGCACTACATCGACACCCTCGACGAGGCGCACGCCCTGGACCGGCGGCTGCGCTCGCTGGACGGACTCCCCGACGCCCCGGGCCGGTTCACCGTCGTGGTGGTCGGCTCGGGGCTGGCGGGCGTCGAGCTCGCCGGGACCCTGCCCGAGCGGCTGGCGGCGTACCCCGGGGCGCGGATCGTCCTGGTCGAACGGGAGGAGCTGCCCGCCCCGGGTCTGGGCGACGCGGCCCGCCCGCTGATCCTCGACGCGTTCGCCCGGGCCGGCGCCGAGTGGCGCACCGGCTGCTCCCCGGTCTCCTACGACGGGACCACCCTGAGCCTGAGCGACGGCACCGCCCTGGAGGCGGCCACCGTGGTGTGGACGGGCGGTCTCGGCGCGAGCCCGCTCACCGCCCGGCTCCCGGGCCCCCGCGACGGGCTGGGCCGGCTGCTCGTGGACGAGCAGCTGCGCCTGCCGGAGGCGGAGGGCGTCTTCGCGGCGGGGGACACCGCGGCCGCGGCCGTGGAGGACGGCCGCACCGCCACCCAGAGCTGCCAGTACGCGATCCCCTCGGGGGCCACCGCCGGGCACAACGCGGTCGCCGACCTCACCGGTGAGCCGGTCGCCCTCTTCCGCCCCGACCCCTACGTGACCTGCGTGGACCTCGGTCCGTCCGAAGCCGTCCTGACCACGGGATGGGACCGCGCGCTGGCCCGCAGCGGCGCGGACGCCAAGGGCCTGAAGCAGCACATCAACACCCGGCTGATCTACCCGTGAGTACCGGGGAGCCGTGTCCGGGCTCACGGTTCCGGCCCGTGGACCCGGATTGACGGAGCGGGGACTTTAGGTGAGCCTTACCTTGCTTCGGCGTGGCAGACGGTGCCGCGCCCCCCGTTCCCCGCCTCCCCCGGAGCACCCGCATGTCCTCGCCGGCCGCCAGACTCGCGCCCCGCCCCGTCCGCCTGTACGACTCCTGGTGGACCGTGGCGGCGGGCGCGCTGTGCGCGCTGGTCCTCCTGGCGGCGGGGCTGTGGTGCTCCCTGCACGTGCAGGCCGACGCGTCCCTGCACTCCGCCGCCCTCTTCGCGCACCTGGCCTCCCTGGTCCTCGGCTTCGGCGCGGTGCTCTCCGCCGACTACTACGGGCTGCTGTGGGCCACCGGCCGCTGCACCCTGGACGAGGTGGTCGCCGCGACCGCCCGACTGCACGTGCCGATCTGGGCCGGCCTGGGCGGACTCGTGGTCAGCGGGCTCATGCTCCACCCCGACGTCCACTCCCCGCTGACCCTCACCAAGCTCGGCCTGGTCGCCGCCCTCACCGTCAACGGCCTCCAGGCGGGCCTGCTGGGCCGCCGCCTGGAAGCCGCCGAGGGCGAGGCGGGCCGCGGGCTGCTGCTCTGGGGCGGGGTGACCGCCCTGGTCTCCCAGGCCTGCTGGTGGGGCGCGGTCGTCATCGGCTTCCTCAACACCAACGGCTGACCGGTCCCGCCCGAGGTGACATCCGGGCCGGCGGCACCGGCCACCGCCCCGGCCGCCGTGGCAGCATCGGCGCCATGCGCTACCGATACGCCACCGAGGCCGACGCGCCCGCCCTGGCCCGGATCTTCGCCGCCAACCACCACGACGCCCTGACCGAGGAGCAGCGCACCGCGCAGGGCTTCGTCCAGGGCACCTTCGACACCGCCACCCTGCGCGACATGGCCGCCGCCGACGAGCTGCTGGTGGCCGACGACGGGCAGGGCCGCCTCGCCGGACTGCTCGCGCTGTCCGTCGCCGCCGACATGGCCGACCCGCCGGCCGCGGTCACCGGACTGCTCCGCGCCCAGCCCGGCCTCGCCTGGCGGGGGCGCCCGCTCGACGAGGTGCCGTGGCTGCTGTACGGACCGGTCGTGGTCGACGCCGCCTTCCGCGGGCACGGGGTGGCCCGCGGCCTGTTCACGGCCGCCGTCGAGACCTCGGCGGGCCGCGCCGAGGCCCTCGTCGCCTTCATCGAGTCCGGCAACGCCCCCTCCTGGCGGGTCCACGTCGACGCCTTCGGCATGACCCCGCTCGGCGACTACACCGTCGCCGGCCGCACCTACCACGCCGTCGCCACCGCCGCCGGGGCCTGACCGGCCCCTGCTCAGCCCTCGATGATCACCAGCGGGAGTTCGCGGGGCCGGGCCGTGGCCTGGTGGTCCTCGAAGCGGGGCCACAGCGCCGTCATGGCCTCCCAGTATGTCTCCCGCTCCACCGGCCCCGCCGTCCGCGCCCAGGCCGGGAAGGCCGCCGTGCCCACCTGGACGCGCACCTCCGGGTGCGCGACGAGGTTCCCGTACCAGGAGGGGTGGTGCGGGCCGCCCGTACCGGCGGCCACCACCAGCAGCCGGCCCGCGTCCCGCCCGTAGACGAGCGGCGTGCGCACCGCCCGGCCGGAGGCCCGGTCCAGGGTGGTCAGCAGCAGGGTGGGGACCCCGTGCCACAGGTGACCGTCCGCTCCGCCGCTCGACACGTACGTCCGCACGTGCTCCAGCCGCGGCCCCGGACGGGGGTCCGCGGGGTGCTCCCAGTCGACGGCAAGGGTGACGCTGTTCATCAGACCTCCCTAGGGCGTCCCCCCTCCGGCCAACGAGCCGTCACCGGTCCCGGATACGCCGCGCCCG
Organism: Streptomyces sp. NPDC058157; assembly: GCF_042884105.1. Classification (NCBI taxonomy): domain Bacteria; kingdom Bacillati; phylum Actinomycetota; class Actinomycetes; order Kitasatosporales; family Streptomycetaceae; genus Streptomyces; species Streptomyces sp. NPDC058157. The sequence goes on along the minus strand of NZ_JBHVUQ010000017.1, from coordinate 48,827 downwards.
CCCCGCACCTGTGCACGAGACGCCGAACGGGTCACGGCCCGGGGGGGCGACCCCGGGCCGTGACCCGCATGCAGCCCGCCCGGCCGGGCGCCGGCTACGGCAGGTAGCGCTCGATGACGGCCGGACCCTTCTCCGCGATCAGCTTCCGGGCCTTCTCGACCCGCTCCGGAGTCGGGTCGTGGCCGGTCGCCATCACCAGGTCCTCGGGGTCGTACGGCCGCTCACCGCCGGTGAAAAGCCGGTCCGACCGGGTGGGCTGCTCGTTGGTTTCACTTTCCATCGGAGACCTCCTACGGTGTCCCAGGCCCCCATCCTCCGGCCCCGGCCCCAAGAACGCACCTCGGCGCCCCCGGACCCCGCCTCAGACGGCGGCGAGCGTCACCGCCGCGCCGATCGCGATCAGCAGCCCGCAGATCGACAGGTTGACCCTCCGGTGCTCCCAGAACACCGCCACGAACTCGCGCAGCGTCGCGCTCGGCAGGAAGTAGCGGGCCGTCGGCGAGCCCACCACCTGCCCGTTGACCCCCGCCTTGCGGGCCATCATCGCGGCCCGGAAGGCGTGGAAGTTGTTGGTGACCACCACGCACCGGTAGCCCGGGTCGGCCGCCAGCATGATCTCCTTCGAGAACAGCATGTTCTCCTCGGTCGTCCGCGACCGGTCCTCCAGCGCGACGTGCTCCGCCTCGACCCCCTCGGCGATCAGCCAGTCCGCCATGGCCCGGGCCTCCGAGACCCGCTCGTCCGAGCCCTTGCCGCCCGACACCAGCAGCACCGGCGGGCGCGAGCCCCGGGCCAGCTGGGCCGCGTGGATCTCCTGCCCCTTGCGCAGCCGCGAGGCCAGCAGCGGCGGCACCCGGTCCCCGCCGATCAGCCCGGAGCCCAGCATCACCACGTGGTCCACGTCCCCGCGCACCTTGATCCGGCCGTAGAGGAAGGCGTACCCGAGGAAGCAAAGGAAGAGGAAGGCCACGTAGGCCACGACCAGGGTCAGGGTCGCCGCCACGCCGGTCAGGACCACGGAGTGGAACAGCGGGACGGCGATCAGCAGCGCGATCATCCCGAAGATCCCGAGCCCCGCCAGCAGCGACAGCAGGTTGGCCGGACGACGCCCCTCCTTGCGGACCATCGTCACCCCGTTGGCGATCAGGAGCCCGCCCATCACCATCGTGCCCACCGTCGGCGCGGCGAACGCGAGCGCGACGATCGGCAGCGCCGCCCAGCCCGGCAGCGCCGTCACCTGGAACAGCAGGGCGGCCGAGAACGTGATGAACGTCAGCCCGAACAGCACCGCGTTGCGGAAGCGGCGGCGGTCCTTGAACGCGCTGACGCACAGGGCGAGGAACAGGAGGGCGGGGAGGACGAAGGCGGCCATGCCGTTCATCGTATGTGCCGCCCGCGGCCCCCCGACGGGACGAAAGTCCTGCTCGAACCGGCTACCGCCGGAAGGGCGTTCTGCGCACCGACCGCCCCGCCAGTACGTCCGTGCGGCGGCCGTCCCGCATCACGAACCGCCCGTCGACCAGCACGTGCGGGATCCCGGTGGGCAGCCCGCGCGGTTCCTCGTACGTGGACCCCGCCGCGACCGTCTCCGGGTCGAACAGCACCAGGTCCGCCCGGTACCCCTCGCGCACCAGCCCCCGGTCGGGCAGCCGCAGCCGCGCCGCCGGCCGGCCCGACAGGTGCGCCACGCACTCCTCCAGCGAGAGCACCCCCAGCTCGCGCACGTAGCGGCCGAGGTAGTGGGGGAAGGTGCCGTACGCCCTCGGGTGCGGCTTCGCCCCGTGCAGGATGCCGTCGGAACCACCGGTGTGGACCCGGTGGCGCATGATCGCCCGGACGTTCCCCTCGTGCCCCACGTGCTGCAGGACGGTCGTGCCCAGCCGGTCCTCCAGCAGCAGCCGGCGCGCCCCCGCCCAGCCGTCGAGCCGGGTGCCGACCCGGTGCGCGTGCGCGGGGCCGGCCGTCCCCGACACCTCGACCGAGGCCCAGTCCACCGGCACCCCGTGGCACCCGTCGGACCCCTCCACCTCCAGCGCGTACCGGATCCGCTCGGCGGTCGCGTCGTCGGCCAGCCGGGCCAGCAGCGCCCCGGGGCCGCCCTCGTGCGCCCAGCCGGGCAGGAGGGCCGAGAGGCTGGTGCAGCCGGGGGTGTAGGGGTAGCTGTCGAGGCTGACGTCGACGCCCTCGGCCAGCGCCGCGTCCAGCAGGGCCAGCAGCTCCGGGGCCCGGCCCTCGTTCTCGGCGAAGTTCATGGTGGCGTGTGCCAGGTGCAGGGCGCAGCCGGTCTCCCGGGCGAGGCCGAGCATCTCGGCGTAGGCGGCGAGGGCGCCGCGCCCGTACGAGCGGTGGTGCGGGCAGTAGTAGCCGCCGTAGCGGGCCACGACCTCGCACAGCCCGGCGAGTTCGGCCCCGGAGGCGTACATGCCGGGGGTGTAGGTCAGCCCCGAGGACAGCCCGACGGCGCCGTCCTCCAGCCCCTCGGCGACCAGCCGCCGCATCCGGTCGGTCTCGGCGGGCGTGGCGGGCCGGTCCTCCCAGCCGAGCACGTGGGCCCGTACGGTCCCCTGCGGGACGAGGTAGGCGGCGTTCACCGCGATGCCCCCGTCCAGCCGGTCGAGGTACTCCCCGACCGTCCTCCAGTCGAAGTCGACGTCGTCCCCGGCCCCGTTCCACCCGGCGATCGCCGTCCGCACCTGCTCCAGCGTCCGGTCGTCCACGGGCGCGTACGACAGCCCGTCCTGGCCGAGGACCTCCAGGGTCACCCCCTGGGCGGCCTTCGCGCTGTGGTCCGGGTCGCGGAGCAGCGCGAGGTCGCTGTGGGCGTGCATGTCGACGAACCCGGGCGCGAGGACGAGCCCGTACGCGTCGACGGTGCGCCGGCCGCCGCCGGGCAGCCGCCCGACGGCGGCGATCCGCCCCTCGTGCACGCCGACGTCGGCGCGGTAGGAGGGCCCGCCGGTCCCGTCGGCGACCCGGGCCCCCCGTATGACGAGGTCCACGACCCGGCCCGCGCCTAGAAGAAGGTCCGCACGTACTCGCGGACCGTCCCGTCGGCGCCGACCACGGGGATCAGCGGCCACTTCTCGAAGATGGTGCAGGGGTGCGACATCCCGAGCGCCACCCAGTCGCCGACCTGCACGTCCTCGGCGGAGTCGGTCTCCAGCCAGGCGTGCTGGTCGGACAGCTTCACCACCCGCACCCCGGTGGCGGCCCGCTCCTCGCCGGTGGACGCGTCCCGCACGAGCTCCGCCTCGGGCAGCCCGAGGTCGTAGGCGATGTCGCGCTTGCCGGCGTTGACGAAGGCCTGGGTCGGGGACGGGCGCGAGACGACCTGCGTCCACAGCCGGAACGCGGGGCGCAGCCCGCCCTCCTCGGGGACCCGGTTGAAGGGGGTGAGGCGGGTGTACCAGCCGTGGTCGTGGGAGACGTACGCGCCGGAGCGCAGCAGCTTGAGCACGGGCCGGGACAGTGCGGGCAGTTCCCCGAACACGTCGGCGACCGCGTCGAACCAGGCGGAGCCGCCGGCGCTGACGACGATCTCCTCGACGTCGTCCGCGAACCGCCCGGCCTTGTCGAACTCCACGGCGAGCCCGGTGAGCCGGCGCAGCCAGGCGTGCACCTTCTCCGGGTCGGCGTCGGGCACCTCGGCCTCGTACCCGGCGATGCCGACGAGGCGCAGCGTGGCCGTGGCGGCGACGGCGTCGGCGACGGCGCGGCAGTCGTCGTCGCTGCGGGCCCCGGTGCGGGCCCCTTCGCCGGCGCCGAGTTCGACGACGACGTCGACCCGGGCGCCCTGCCCCTGGAGGGCGCGGTCCATGAGCTGGACCCCGCGCACGGAGTCGACGTAGCAGACGAAGCGGAACTCGGGGTCGGCGGTGAGCTCGGCGGCGACCCAGCGCAGGGCGGCGGGGTCGACGAGCTCGTTGGCGAGGAAGATCCGCCGGATCCCGAAAGCCCGGTAGACGCGGGCCTGGTGGGGCACGGCGGCGGTGATCCCCCAGGCGCCGTGGTCGAGCTGGCGCTCGAACAGCTGGGGGGCCATGCAGGTCTTGCCGTGCGGGGCGAAGGCCAGCCGGTGGCGGGCGGCGTACTCGCCGAGGGCGGTGAGGTTGTGGGCGAGGGCGTCGGCGTCCAGGGTCAGCACGGGGGTGGTGAACCCGCCGGAGTACAGGTCCCTGGCCTGCGCGGCCAGCTCGCCGACGGTCAGGCCGGCGGCCTCGGCGTCCGGGGGGAGGCCCTTGAAGCGGTGGTCGACGGGCTCGTCGGCGAGGCGTCGGACTGCGTCGCTGGGCATGAGGGGCCTCCTGATGGTGCGGGTGGTGCCGTTGGTGTAACACCGCTGAGGACGAGGGGTCAACGGGCCCTGGTTCCGCCCGAGGTTTGAGGCGACGGGCGCGGAGCGCGCGTACGGGGGTCCGGGGTCTCCCCGGGAAACGGAGAAAGGGCGGGGCGGGGAGAGGCTCCGCGCAGCGGCTGCCCAGCCCAACGGGAGCCACGGGCTAGCGAACCGCTCGAACCCCGGTCACCGGCGGCCCGTACCGCTGACACCATCGGGGAGGCAGCACACCCATCGACCCACCAGAGGACCACGTGAGCGAGAAGACCGCCGTCACCCCCGACTCCCACCCCGCCGCCCCCGCGAAGTTCTCGCACGGCGTGCGCAAGGGCAACATCCTCCAGGTCGCCGGCCAGGTCGGCTACCTGCCCGCGGCCGCCGGGCAGGCGCCCGCCGTCGCCGGGCCCACCCTGCGCGAGCAGACCCTCCAGACGCTGGAGAACGTCCGTTCCGTCCTGGAGGCCGGCGGCGCGAGCTGGGACGACGCGATGATGATCCGCGTCTACCTGACCGACACCGCGCACTTCGCCGAGATGAACGAGATCTACAACGCGTACTTCGACGAGCAGGCGGTCAAGGTGCCCGCCGCCCGCACCACGGTGTACGTCGGCCTGCCCGCCGGCCTGCTCATCGAGATCGACGCCCTCGCGGTGCTCGGCTGACCGCGGCGGCAGGGAGGGGCGCCCCCCTGGCGGTGGGGCGCCCCCGGCCCGTCACCCGCGCCTGGACGCCTGGGCACCTAGACGCAGTACTGGGCTTCCTTGCCGATCGACCGGTACATGCAGTCCGCGTTCTCCAGCAGCTGGAGCACCGCGTCCTTGTTGCGCGCCGTCTCACGGTCGATGACCTCGTCGGGCGGGTAGAAGCCGCCGCCCCCGCCGGTGTCGGACGGGTACATCTCGAAGGTGTAGGCGAAGATCTTCTGGTTGCCCCACAGCCAGTCGTCGATCGTGCCGTCGGTGATGTACAGGTCGCTGGACTGCTCCGGCGTGTAGCCGTTGCTCGCGGCCATGCTCGTGCCGATCTTCTTGTACACCGCGAGGTCGTCCGCGGTCAGCCCCGGCGCGGTGTCGTTGTACGTCCACCCGAAGGGCCACAGCACGAGCTCGCTGTAGGTGTGGAAGTCGATGGCGGCCTTGATCTGCTGCTTGCCGCCGACGATCCGGCTGCGCACGAAGTCGGAGACCACCTTCACCTCGGGCGCCGAGGCGGCCGACGGCCCGCGGTAGGTCTCGGAGCTCTTGCTGCTGCTGGAGCCGCCGCAGCAGCCCCACTTGTAGTCCCAGTTGCGGTTGAGGTCGGTGCCCACGGCGCTGGAGCCGGAGTTGGGCTGCCGGTTCTTGCGCCAGGAGCGGTAGGAGCCGGTGGCGATGTCGTACTCGCCGCCGTCCGGGTTGAGGTCCGGGATGACCCAGATCTCGCGGTTGTTGACCATGTTCGTGATCCGGGAGTCGCTGCCGTACTTGGAGCCGAACTCCTGGAGCAGGTAGAGCGCCATCTCCACGGTCAGGTGCTCGCGGGCGTGCTGGTGGGCGGTGAAGAGGACCTCGGGCTCGTTCTCGTCCGTGCCCACGTTGTCGCTGATCTTGATGGCGACGATGTCCCGGCCCTGGTAGGACTTCCCGATGACCTGCTTGCTCATGATCCCGGGGTACTGGGCGATCCGCTGGTCGATCTCCGCGCTCGCCTCGGCGTAGTTGTGGTACTTGGAGTCCGCCGACGGGAAGTCCATCGGGCGGTTCGCGACCCCGCGCTCCGAGCGGTCGGGCGGGCCGGCCAGCGCGGTCAGCTTGTAGCCGCGGGCGCGCAGCGCCTTGGCCTGTGCCGGGGTCGCGCTGACCACGACCGAGCGGGCGTCGACCTCGTCGATGGAGACCCCGCTGCTCAGCAGGGCCGTGCGCTCGGCGGCCGTGGACGGGCCCTGGACCTCGTACTGGACGATCGCCTCGTCCTGGGTGGCGGTCGAGGGGGTGGGCGGCGGTGCTGCCGTCGCGCTCATGCCGTAGGCGGGTGCGCCGAGCGCGAGCGCCAGCAGGGCGGCCGTGACGGCGGCCCTCCGGCGGGTGTGGAGCCGCATGCGTTCTCCTGGGTGGAGTGTGGGGGTAGCCGTGCGGACGCGCACAGCGTGCTCTTGTGGCATGTCCCGGTCAATAGCCCCGGGCGTACCCGGCGCTGCGCACCGGACCGAATCAGCCACCCCCACACACCTACCGCCTACGGCAGCCCGTGGACCTTCGGACCCACCGCGTTCGACCAGGTACTACCCGCCTTGGCGTCCCAGTTCGTCGACCAGGTCATCGCCCCGCGCAGTCCCGGGTAGGTCTTCGACGGCTTGAAGGACCCGCAGTTCGTCCCCCGGGCCAGGCAGTCCAGGGCGTTGTTCACGATCGTCGGCGAGACGTAGCCGCTGCCCGCGCCGCTGGGGGAGGCGGGGACGCCGATGCCCACCTGCGAGGGGTCGAGCCCGCCCTCCAGCTGGATGCAGGCCAGCGCCGTCAGGAAGTCCACCGAGCCCTGGGAGTAGACCTTGCCGTCGCAGCCGTTCATCGCGCCGCTGTTGTAGTACTGCATGTTCACGACGGTGAGGATGTCCTTCACCGCCAGGGCGGTCTTGAAGTACCCGCCCTGCGTGGACTGCATGTCGATGGTCTGCGGGGCCATCGTCAGGACCAGCGAGGGGCCCGCCTTCGCGGCCAGGGCGCGCAGGGCCTGGGTCATGTAGGTCGGGTTGAGCCCGTTCTCCAGGTCGATGTCGATCCCGCTGAAGCCGTACTCCTGCATCAGGGCCCAGGCGGAGTTCGCCAGGTTCGCCGCGGAGGCGGAGTCGTTGACCGAGATCGTGCCCTTCTCGCCGCCGATGGAGAGGATGACGGACTTGCCGGCCGCCTTCTTCGCCGCGACGTCGGCCTTGAACTGCGCGACGGTGTAGCCGCCGAGTCCGGCCGAGTCCAGGTTGAAGGTGATCGCGCCGGGCGTGGTCGTGGCGTCGGCGAAGGAGACGGCGACGATGTCGTACTGGGCGGAGACGTCGGAGAGCTTCTGGACGGTCGCCCCGTTGTTGAAGTTCTGCCAGTAGCCCGTCAGGGCGTGCCTGGGCACCGAGGGGTTCGGGTTCGGGTTGCCCCCGCCGCCGGTGGTGGTGCCGGTGACCGGCGGGGACTTCGGTCCCTCTCCGGCCGCGTTGTACGCGCTCACCTGGAAGGAGTACGAGGTCGAGGCGGCGAGGCCGCCGATCTGCGTCGAGGTGCCGGTCACCGTCTGGACGCGGGCGCCGTCCTGATACACGTAATAGCCGCTCGCGCCGCTGACGGCGTTCCACGAAAGGGTGAGCGCGTTGTCGCTCTGGCCGGAAACCGTGGCCGCCGAGGGGGCGCCGGGCAGGCTCGGGCCCGGGTCGGTGCCGCCGCCCCCGTCGGGGCCGAAGACGCTGAACTCGTCCACGAGGTAGGCCGGCTGGCCGTACCAGCCGTGCGTCCAGACGGTCACCTTGGTGGTGCTCGGGCCGGTGGTGAAGGTGGTCGACAGCTTCTGCCAGCCGCCGCCCGAGCCGGGGGTCCAGGTGGAGACGTCCTGGGTGCCGGTGCCGGTCGCGCCGAGGTAGACGTAGGAACCCTGCACCTGAGTGCTCAGGGTGTACGTGGAGTTCGGCTTGACCGTGACGGTCTGGCTGCACTGGGCGTTGTCCTGGCCCGCCGGGGTGGCGCGCAGGGCGCCCGCGCCGGCGTAGACGGGCGAGGGGACGACGGCGCCCGAGCCGCCGGAGCAGGTCCAGTCGGAGAGGCCCGACTCGAAGCCTCCGTTGCGGGCGACGTTGACGTCGGCGGCCTGGGCCGGTCCCGCCGCCAGGGCGGTGAGCCCGCCGGCGGCGAGGGTGGCGGCGATCGGCAGGGCGAGGGAGCGTATGCGGTTCACGTGGGCTCCGTGGGGGGAGTGAAGGGGGTGGGACGGAAGGGAGTTCGAGAGCGGTCCCGAGGGAGGGGGAGTGGGGTTCCCCGCGGCCAAGGGCTGGCGCAGCCAAGTTGGTCCAGACCAATCCCGGTGTCAAGGGTGTTTGCGAAGTGGCTTGAAATGAACGGGCTCCGGATCCCTGTTGTCCGGGTTTTTCGTCACCTGTGACATGTGCTTCCGGCACGGGAATCCCCAAGCCCCTGACCAGCCAGGGGTGACGCGGATATGGTGCTGGGGCAAGGGGGAAGGCGCGCCGGGCGTTTGCGGTCGCGCAGTACCGCGCGTGCGCCCCGGCGTACGTGCGCGTAGGTGACGGCCAGGGGAACCGCCGTCGCGTACAGGGTGAACGGGGGGATTCGCGTGCCGACCGCCATCGCTGTCACCAGTGCCGATCTGGTGCTGCCGGCCCCCGACCGGCACACCCCCGGAGCGGCCGTCCTGCACCCGCCCGGCGAGGCCGACCTGGAGGCCGCGCTCGCCGAGACCACCGCCCTGCTGGAGCGCCACGGCCACCTCGTGGCCCTCGTCCCGCCCTGGCTGCCCCCGGCCACCGTACGCCGGCTGCACACCGTACGGGCCATCCTGGAAACCGACCGGATCGCGCTCCTCGACATCGACCTCCCGCCGCTCGGCACGGCCGTGCTGGCCCGTCAGCTGCGCCAGCTCACCGTCAGCGACTTCAGCCCCGGAGTGCTCGCCTCCGCGGCCCGGCTGCTGTCCCACTACATCTACGCGGGCGCGGTGCTGGGCAGCGTCGCCAAACTCGACCGGATCCCCGTCGGGCTCAAGGCCCACGCCCGCTCCTGGTCGCCCAGCGCCCAGTTCGCCGTACTGGCCCACCCCCGGCCGCACCTGGCCCGGATCGGCGCCGCGGCCCCCGCCCACGGCGGCGTCCTGCCACCGGGCCCCGCCTTCGCCACCCACCTCACCTTCGCCCGCGGCACCCTCACCTCCGACTGGGTCACGGCCGAACTGGCCCCCGCCTGGAAGGTGCAGGGCGTCATGGAGAACCCCCTCCCGGCCGACTCCGCACGCTGGTGGGCCACCCCCAAGCTGGTCGAGTTCGCCGCCGCCATCCCGGACGTCTCGGTCCTCTACCAGCTGGTCGCCTCGGTCCGCCGCGAACAGTGCCGCTGGTGCGGCTTCGAGCTCATCGGCGACCGCTGCGGCTTCTGCGCCGCCCCGATCGCCACCCCACCCCCCGAGGCCGGCACCACCCCCCGGCCCCACGCCACAGCCGGCTCCTGACCGCCCGAACGAACGAAGAACGGCGAGGTACGACGGTCCATGAACTCACGCCAGCGCCGCGGCGTCATCCTGCTGCTCCTGTCGGCCGTGTGCGCCCTCGCGGCGTTCGCCGGGGTGCTCGTGGTGATCGGCGACGTCAACTCCAAGGTCGGTGCCGAGGTCGTCGCGTACCGCGTCAAGGGCGACATCGCCCCCTACAGTGCGCTGACCGCCGGGCAGTTCGAGGAGGTCAAGGTCCCCAAGCGGTGGCTGTCGGACACCGCCGTCGGCGACCTCGGGGCCCTCCGGGGCAAGATCGCGCTCACCACCCTGAAGAAGGGCTCCCTGCTCCAGAGCGACATGTTCGTCGACAAGCCCCAGCTCCAGCCCGGGGAGCAGGAGATCGCCATCATGATCGACGCGGCCACCGGCGTGGCCGGGAAGATCACCTCCGGCGCCAAGGTCAACATCATCGCCACCTTCAAGGGCGCCAAGGAGTCCGACCCCGCCCGCTCCGTGATCATCGTGGCCAACGCCCGCGTCCTGAACGTCGGCAAGCTCACCGCCCTCGACAAGGACGGCGACAAGAAGGGCCCCGCCGAGGCCGTCCCGATCACCTTCGCCCTGAACACCAAGGACACCCAGCGCGTCGCCTACGCCGAGTCCTTCGCGGAGCACGTCCGCCTGGCCCTCGTCGCCCCCGGCACCGACTCCGCCCCCAGCCCGACGGACCGCACGTACACCCTCGACGGGGACAAGTGAGGCGCGGATGACCACTCGAATCCTCCCCGCGGCCGGCGACGCCGACGCCGCCCGCTCCATCGTCGCCCTGCTCAGCCAGCTCCCGGACGCCGAGCCCGCCCCGCCCGTCCCCGACTCCACCACCCTCCTCGACACCCTGGGCCGGCTCGCCGCCGAGTCCGTCGACGAGCTGCCCGAGGTCGTCCTCGTGCACGAGCGGATCGGTCCCGTCCCCGCGCTGGAGCTCGTCCGCGAAGTCGCCCTGCGCTTTCCGGCGGTGGGCGTGGTCCTGCTCTCCTCGGACGCCGGGCCCCAGGTGTTCTCCGCCGCCATGGACTCCGGCGCCCGCGGCCTGGTCGGCCTGCCCCTGCACTACGAGGAGCTCGCCGCCCGGGTCGGCGCGGCCGCCCAGTGGTCCGCCGGCGTCCGCCGCCACCTGGGCCGGGGCGCCGAGGTCCTCTCCGGTCCGGGCGGCCGGGTCGTCACCGTCACCGGGGCCAAGGGCGGCGTCGGCACCACCTTCACCGCCGTCCAGTTCGCCCTCGCCGCCGCCGCCTCCGGGCGCCGCACCGCCCTGGTGGACCTCGACCTCCAGGCCGGGGACGTCGGCTCCTACCTCGACGTGCAGTTCCGCCGCTCCATCGCCGACCTCGCCGGCATCCAGGACATCTCGCCCCGCGTCCTGCAGGACGCCGTCTACGAGGACCGCACCGGCCTGGCGCTGCTGCTGGCCCCGGCGGAGGGGGAGCGGGGCGAGGAGCTCGACGAACGCGCCACCCGCCAGGTGCTGAGCGCCCTGCGCGCCCGCTACGAGCTGGTCGTGGTCGACTGCGGCACCCAGGTGACGGGCGCCAACGCCACCGCCGTCGAGCAGGCGGACGTGGCCGTGCTGGTCACCACCCCGGACGTGGTCGCCGTCCGGGCGGCCAAGCGGATGGTGCGGATGTGGGAGCGGCTCCAGGTGCGCAAGGCGGAGGACACCGCGATGGTGGTCAACCGCTGGAGCAAGCAGACCGAGATCCAGCCCTCGCTGATCGAGAAGATCACCAAGACCCGCCCCACCCGCACCCCGGTCCCGGCCGCCTTCAAGGAGCTCCAGGGGGTGGTGGACGCGGGCCGGGTGCAGGACCTCGACAACCGCTCGACGGTCAAGCAGGCCCTGTGGGCGCTGGCCGGGGAGCTGGGCCTGCTGTCGGCCCCGGAGCAGGGCCCCGCCGTCGCGGGCAAGGCCGCCGCGGGCAAGGCCGCCGCGGGCTCGGCCCTGGCGGTCCGGGCGGCGGGGCCGGTGGCGCGGCTGCGGCGCGGCCGGGAGGGCTGAGGGATGCGCCGGTGGCCGGGGGAGCGGGGAAGGGACCGGGGGCAGGTGGCCCTGGAGTTCGTGGGCATGGTGCCGCTGATCCTGCTGCTCCTGGCGGCGGTGTGGGAGTGCGTGCTGATCGGGTACGCCTTCTCACTGGCCGGGAACGCGGCCGACGAGGGGGCGCGGGCGGGCGCGGTGCACGGCGACGACGGTGCCTGCCAGACGGCTGCCGCCGAGCACATCGGGGACGCGTGGGGCATGAAGGCCGACTGCGGCCCGTCCGGCGACGTCTACAAGGCCACGGTCAAGCTCAACATCCCGGTCCTCTACCCCGGCTTGGACATCGGGGTCCCCATCACCGGCGAGGCCGGTGCGGCTATGGAGAAGGAGGCGGAATGAACCGGTACCGACTCCGACGCGGGCCACGGCTCCGGCTCCGTGACGACCGGGGGCAGGTGGCCCTGGAGTACATCGGCTTCGTCCCGATCCTGCTGTTCGTCGCCCTGTGCGGGATCCAGCTGGGCTGGATCGCGTACGTCCACGAACAGGCCGACACGGCCGCGCGCACGGCGGCCCGCGTGGAGGCCCGCAAGGGTTCGGGCGGGGAGGCGGCGGGCGCCGCCGCCGTCCGCGGGGGCCTCGCCCCCGTCGTGGGGGTGAGAAAGGACGCCGACGCCGTCACCGCCACCGTGACGATCAAGATCAACAGCATCGTGCCCGGCCTCGACATACCGGACGCCAAGGCAACAGCCGTCATGCCCAACGACGACCCGAAGGGACCGTGACCGTGAGCCTGCGTTCCCGGGTCAGTACCCCCGACGACCGCCACAGCCCCCGCGAGGACGGCCGGCTCGTCTCCTCCTACCGCGCCAAGCTGCTGGAGGAGATCGACCTCGCCGAGATGTCCGCGCTCGCCCCCGCCGAGCGCCGGGCCCGCCTGGAACGGGTCCTCGGCCACATCATCAGCCGCGAGGGCCCCGTCCTCTCCACCGCCGAACGCGCCCAGCTGATCCGGCGCGTGGTGGACGAGGCCCTCGGCCTCGGCGTGCTCGAACCGCTCCTGGAGGACGCGTCCATCTCCGAGATCATGGTCAACGGCCCCGACCAGATCTTCGTGGAGCGCGCCGGCCGGGTCGAGCAGCTGCCGATCCGGTTCGCCTCGCACGAGCAGCTGATGCAGACCATCGAGCGCATCGTCTCCACCGTCAACCGCCGTGTGGACGAGGCCAATCCGATGGTCGACGCCCGCCTGCCCAGCGGTGAGCGCGTCAACGTCATCATCCCGCCGCTGTCCCTGACCGGCGCGACCCTGACCATCCGCCGCTTCCCCCGCGCCTTCACCCTGCCCGAGATGATCGCCCTCGGCTCCCTGGACGAGCAGATGCTGCTCCTGCTGTCCGGGCTGGTCCAGGCTCGGATGAACCTGATCGTCTCCGGCGCCACCGGCACCGGGAAGACCACCCTCCTCAACGCCCTCTCCGGCCTCATCCCCGAGGGCGAGCGCGTCATCACCATCGAGGACTCCGCCGAGCTCCAGCTCCAGCAGGCGCACGTCATCCGACTCGAATCCCGACCGGCCAACGTCGAGGGCAAGGGCCAGATCACCATCCGCGACCTCGTGCGCAACTCCCTGCGCATGCGCCCCGACCGCATCATCGTCGGCGAGGTCCGCGGCGGCGAGACCCTCGACATGCTCCAGGCCATGTCCACCGGCCACGACGGCTCCCTCGCCACCGTCCACGCCAACAGCTCCCAGGACGCCCTGATGCGCCTGCAGACCCTCGCCTCCATGTCGGAGGTCGAGATCCCCTTCGAGGCGCTCCAAGACCAGATCAACAGCGCCGTCAACGTCATCGTCCAGCTCACCCGCTTCGGTGACGGCTCGCGCCGCATCACCGAGATCTCCGTCCTCGAATCCCACGGCCGCGAACCGTTCCGGATCACCACGGTCTGCCGTTACGTCGCCCAGCCCATGGCCGCCGACGGGCGCGTGCACGGCTACTTCGCCTACGCCCCCCTCCCGCGCCGGATCGCGGAGCGCCTCTACATGAACAACCAGCCGATCCCCCAGGCCTTCGGGGTGGCCCCGCCCGAGGACCACTTCGACCCGCTGACCTCACGGACCCTCCTGTGACCAACCTCGTCCTCCTCACCCTCGGCGCCACCCTGCTGGCCGGCCTGTTCGTGTCCCTCGGGGTGCACGCCTACTCCGCCGGCCTCGCCCAGCGCGCCGCCCTCGTCGAACGCCTCGCCGCCGAAGGAGCCCCGCAGACCGCCGGCCGGCCGCGCCGGTTCCCGGCCGTCGACCGGCGGCTGCGCCGCACGGGGCTCGGCCGGCGCATCGAGGTGAAGCTGGCGACGACCGGCCTGGACCTCACCCCGGGCGAGTTCTTCGTCTACGTGCTGATGGCCGTCGCCGGGGTCTGGCTGGTCTCCGCCGCCCTCCTGGCGCCGTTCTTCGGCCCGGTCGCCGGCCTGATCGGCCTGTGGGCCGCGAACGCCTTCCTCGGCTGGCAGCGGGCCCGCCGCACCGAGCGGTTCATCAACCAGCTCCCGGAGCTCGCCCGGATCCTCGCGAACGCCACCCAGGCCGGGCTGGCCCTGCGCACGGCCATCGGCATCGCCGCCGAGGAGCTGGAGGCACCGGCGGGGGAGGAGCTGTCCCGGGTCGCGGACCGGCTCGCGGTCGGTCACTCCATCGAGGAGGCGCTGGGGGAGATCGTGGACCGGCTGCCCTCCCGGGAGCTGGTCGTCCTCGTCTCCACCCTCGTCCTCTCGGCGCGGGCCGGCGGCGCCATCGTCGGGAGCCTGCGCAACCTGGTGGTGACCCTGGAGCAGCGCAAGGAGACGCGCCGGGAGATCCGTACGCAGCTCTCCCAGGTGACGGTCACCGCCTACCTCGTCCCGGCGATCGGCCTCGGCTCCCTCCTCCTGGTCGACATGATGATGCCGGGCGCCCTGGACCGGATGACGGGCGCCCTGATCGGGCAGACCGCCGTGCTGATCGCGCTCGGCCTCTTCACCCTCGGCTTCGTCCTCATCCGCCGCCTGTCGAAGATCGACGTCTGACGGGAGGACGACGACACCATGACCCCCTACCTCCCCCTCCTCCTCGCCGCGGTGACCGGCCTCGCGGTCTTCGGCGTCCTCCACGGGATCCGCCTCTACCGCGCCGACGTGGAACTCCCCACCGACCTCGCCCTCGCCCTGGAGGTCGGCTCCTCCCGCACCACGGCCGTCGGCTCCCTGGTCGACCGCCTGGGCATCCGCTGGGCGCCCCTCGTCCTGCGGCTGATGGGGCCCAAGCGGGTGGCCCGCAAGCGCGCCCGGATCGACCGGGCCGGCAACCCGGCCGGCCTGACCATCGACCGCTACGCCGCCCGGCGCGCGGTCTACGGCTTCCTGGGCGGCCTCGGCGCCTTCGCGATGCTCCTGAACGGCCAGCTGGTCGCGGCCCTGCTCATGGTCGCGTTCGGGCTGTTCTGGATCGAGGCCGGCCTGTGGTCGGCGATCCGGGTCCGCCGCGACGACATCGAACGCACCCTGCCCGACTTCCTCGACGTCCTCGCCGTCGTCGTCAGCGCCGGGCTCGGCTTCCGGCAGGCGCTGGAACGGGTGGCGGCCAAGTACGAGGGCCCCTGGGCGGACGAGGTCCGCATCACCCTCCAGCAGATGGACATGGGCGTCAGCCGCCGCCAGGCCTTCGACGAGCTGCGCCGCCGCAACGACAGCGAGCAGGTCGCCCAGTTCGTCACAGCCCTCCAGCAGGGCGAGGAACTCGGCTCGCCGATCGTGGACACCCTGATCGCCATCGCCGAGGACATGCGCCGCACGGACGCCCAGAACGCCCGCCGCCGCGCGGCCCGCGCCGTCCCCAAAGCCACCTTCGCGGTCACCATGTTCATGCTCCCCGGGACCCTGATCCTCCTGGTCTGCGGGTTCGTCTACGGGGCGAACGTGGACTTCGGCGCCCTGCTGGGCGGGGGCTGACATGGCCTCCCCGGCCGCCGTCCCCGCAGTCGGCTCCCCACTCCGCCTGCGCGCGAACGCCCTCCAGTCCCTGTGCCGCCAGGTCTTCGCCCTCCGCCTGGTGATGATCCCGCTGGGCGCCCCCCTGGCCCTGTCGCACACCGCCCCCGGCCCCCCGACGTACCTGGTCTCCGGCGCCGTCCTGTCCACCTTCACCCTCTCCTACGCCCTCTTCCGCGACTGGGAGCGCTTCGGCCCCCTGCTGCTGCGCCACCGCTGGCTGCTGGCGGCGGACATGGCCCTGGGCACCCTCCTGCTGATCACCGCCGGGCCCGCCTCTCCGCTGGGCCTGGTGGCCCTGGGCACCCCTCTGCTCGCGGGCCTGGTGTACGGCTGGCGGGGCTCGGCGCTGTACGCGGCGGCTCAGACGGCGGTGGTGGCGGCGCTGGGCGGGGGCCTGCTCCTGTCCCTCCTCTGCGTCCTGTCGGGCGCGGCGGGCTCCTCCGTCCGCGACTTCCTGGTCCGCCTCACCGAAGCCCGCGCGCAGCTGGCGGTGGCGGAGGCGGTCCGGGCCGAACGCGACCGGCTGGCCCGGGAGATGCACGACTCGGTGTCCAAGACCCTGCACGGCCTGGCCCTGACGGCCGACGCCCTGACCCTCACCGAGGACCCGGCGGCCATCCGCGTCCGGGCCGCCCTGCTGGCGGTGGCGGCCCGCCGCGCGGTGACGGAGTCCCGCGCCCTCCTCACGGACCTCCGCGAAGTCCGCCCGGCCGTCCCCCTGGCCCCGGCCCTTTACGCCCTGGCCGCCCCGGGCACGACGGTCGACACCCCGCCCACCCTCCCCAAGCTCCCGGCCCCCGTGGCCCACCACCTCCTCTCCATCGCCTCGGAGGCCCTGGAGAACGCCCGCCGCCACGCGGAGGCCACCCGTGTGACGCTCACGGCGACGGCCACGCCCACCCACCTCGCCCTCACCGTCACGGACGACGGCCGCGGCCTCCCCACCGGGGCCGCGCCGCCCGCCACCCCCGGCCACTACGGCCTGCTCGGCATGCGCGAACGCGCGACGGCGATCGGAGCCGACCTCCACCTGGGCCCCCGCGAAGACGGCCGGCAGGGCACCCGCCTCCACCTGACCCTCCCCCTCCCCCTGACCCTCCCCCTCCGGCTGGAAGGGACCCCTTGATGCCCGCCCTGCGCGTCCTCATCGCCGACGACAACCCGGTTGTCCGGGCCGGCCTGGCCGCACTGCTGGCGGCGGCGGGGGACATAGAGGTGGCGGCCGAGGCCTCGGACGGCCGCGAGGCCCTCGGCCTCACCCGCCGCCACGCCCCGGACCTGATCCTCCTCGACGTCCGCATGCCGGGCGTGGACGGCATCTCGGCCCTGCCGCACCTGGTCCGGCTGGCGCCGGTGCTGATGCTCACGTACAGCCGGGAGTCGGAAATCGTCCGGGAATCGCTCCTGCTGGGCGCGGGCGGCTACCTGGTGCACGGCGAGTTCACGCCGGAGGACCTGGTGAGAGCGGTCCACGACGTCCACGCGGGCCGCCCCCACTTCACGCCAACGGCGGCCGCCACCCTCCTCACGAACCTCCGCACCCCTTCGCAACCGCAACGAACTGTGGCACAGTCTCCGGAGAGGCTGCACAACTCCGTTCTCTTCGGCCTGAGTTCGAGGGAGGTGGAGATCATGGACCTGATCGCGTCCGGGATGAGCAACCAGCAGATCGCGGCGGCGTGCTTCATCAGCGAGAAGACGGTGAAGAACCACATCAACCGCATCTTCGCCAAACTCCAGAGCACGAGCCGCAGCGAAGCGATAGCCCACTGGCTGGGAACCGCCCGCCCGGGGGTGAGTGGACGTGGGTAGACACGGTGCGCAGTGGGTCCGTAATTGGGCCCCGGGACCCTTGGTGACGACCGCTGACTCCCCGTACGGTCCGCAAATCGACAGCGGCACCGGTACGGGAGGGAACCCCCATGTCACACAACTCGCTGCTGAAGGCGTCGGTCGAGGCGAAACTCCGCCTGACCGACTGGACGGACACGGCGGTGTCCCGACTCCGCAAGCGGTACTCGAACCCCGACAGGGGGCAGACCGCGTTCGAGTACCTGGGGATCATCCTGGTGGTCGTGGTGATCATCGGCGCGATCGTCGGCTCCGGCATCGGTACGGCCATCACGAACAAAATCGCCAAGGCCGTGGAGGCCATCAAGGCCGGCGGCTGATATTGCGCCGGCCGCGCGATCGGGGGCAGGCCTTCCCGCTCTATGTGGTCGTGGTGGCAGGTCTGCTCTTCGCGGCGCTCGCCTTCTTTGTCGTGGGGCAGGCGGCTGTGACGCGTAGCGATGCCCAAGGTGCTGCGGATGCAGCTGCCTTGGCGGCGGCGCGTGAGGCCAGGGACACCGTGCTGTTCGGTCTCGATCTCGCCATATTGAAGCCCGAGGACTGGGAGAAGATCGCGGACGCGGATTACCTCAAGGCCGGGGGAGCCTGTGCCCAGGCTGACGCATTCGCTGCGCGCAACGACGCCAGCGCCCAGTGCGAGGCTGCCCCACCCCGATTCACCGTCAAGGTGGAGAGCAACAGGACGGTCGGCGATTCGGTGATTCCGGGCACCAACGGCATGCACGGCACGGCAACTGCCACAGCCCTGGTCGAGTCGAAATGCCACCTGGGGCAGGCGTCCACTCCGATCCCCACACCCACGGCGTCTGCGGGGGGAACCACGCCAGAGCCCACGCCGACCGCGTCAGCGGCCCCCACGGTCACGTTCACCTGCGACAAGGGGGGCCCGATCAAGCTTGACCCGCTGAAGCCGGGCTCTCTGCGTGAGTTGGGGAGGAAACTCTTCAACGTGCGTCTCGTCGGCTGACCAGGAACGAAAGACAAGGAAGCGTCACAGATGGGCATTCGGCACATGGCAAAGGTGCGTGGGGGAGCGACTGTTGCAGCGGCTGCGGTCATGGCGCTGATGCTGACCGGGTGTGGCGGCAACGAGGAGCCGAAGGCGCAACCGGCGCCGGCCGGAGCGCAAGGGCAGTCAGCCGGTGCCTCGCAATCTGCAGCGCCCAGCGGGAGCAAGGCGCCCGGCCCGGCGGTCGTCATCGCCACGGCCAAGGGCCCGGCCGGCATTTCCCTGGAGATCAATTCGGCGGTCCGGGACGCCGGTAACTACGTCACCGTCAGCGGACAGATCAAGAACGACGGCACCGAGGCCTTCGTCGAGACAGCGGCCTGGCGTGGTGACGAGCGGAGCGCCAGCGCGGCCTCGGTCGCAGGTGCCACCTTGGTCGACAAGGCGGGCAAGAAGCGTTACTACGTCCTACGTGACACGGAGGGGCGCTGCTCCTGCACGGTTGGCATCACACGCATCGGACCGGGAGAGTCCATCCCGTTCTTCGCTCAGTTCCCGTCGCCACCCGCAGGCACCAGCGAGGTCGACTTCGGCATTCCCACGTTCGCCACGGCCACCATCAAGATCTCGGGGTGACGCAATGACCCATATCGCCGGCCGGCACCGCACGGCGGCAGCCGTTGCGGTCGCCGGACTCGTCGTAGCGGGCGCCCAGCTCCTCGGAGTGACGGTCGCGCATGCCGACGACGTCACACCATCGGTTCCCCCGGGCACGGAACCGTCCGCTAACGCCCCTCTGCCCGTGGATGCCAAGTCGCCGGGATTGAAGCTTCCGCAGGGGGGTACCCTCGCACCCCCGAAGATCCTGGACCTGGTGGAGGTCGTCGAAGACCTCGGCGGGGAGCAGCGCCGCCAGGAGACCAACCAGAACGTCATGATGGCCCTCCAGTCCGAGGTCCTCTTCCCCGAGAACAGCGCCGTCTTCAACGCCCAGGCCGCCGCCCGCATCCAGGCCATCGCGCAGGAGATCAACACCCAGAAGGCCACCCGCATCCGCGTCTTCGGCTTCACCGACGACCAGGGCAGCTACGAACACGGCAAGGAACTCTCCAAGCAGCGCGCCGACGCCGTCCAGGCGGAACTGGCCAAGACCGTCACCAACCCCGGCGTCACCTACGACGTCCGCGGCTACAGCGAGGACTATCCGATCGCCGACAACAGCACCGAGGAAGGCCGCAAGAAGAACCGCCGCGTCGAGATCACCTTCCCCCGCGGCGCGGCCGGCCAGTAACCGGGACCGGGGCCCCCGCCCCGCGGAGCCCGACGGCGAGTCCCGGCCAAGGCGGCGAATTGGCTGTATCTCGTCTGCCCCCCGACCCCACGCGGGCGCTTAATGGTGCCTCCCGCACCGCACGTGCCGACGTCTGCCGACGTCACGTCTCACGGGGGAGCAGGCACATGGAATCCACGGAGAACACCGGAACCCAACCACCACCGCCGCCGCCACCATCGCCACCGTCACCGCCCCGCCCCACCACCCCCCTCTGGGAGGAGGCACCGGCCGCTCGTGAGGGCGACAGGCTGGTCCTCCAGGTCAGGCGGCGGATGCTGTGGGTGGGTACGGCGGCCATCCCGCTGCACAACATCACCTGGGTCGACGCCTTCCGCATCAAGCCCGACCGGGGCGCCATCTTCGGCCGCACCCTCGTGTGGATGGCCGTCGCCTCCGCCGTCGTGGCCGTAGGCCTCAGCTCCGCCCAGGGAGAGGCCCTCTCCAGCAGCAGGAACACCAACCTCGTCGCCCTGCTCGTCCTGATCGCACTGGTCGTCGCCACCCTCCGGGCCGTACTCGCCTCGCGGGATCCGGTGCTGGCCGTCGCGATGGCCGGGGGCTCGACGGTGATCGTGACCTTGCCGACCGTCGAAGAACTACGGCAGATCGCCGGCCAGATCGTGTACGCGATCAACCACCCGGACGCCGAGTTCACCGCGATCGTCAACCAATTCACCAGCAGCAACACAAACCACTTCGGCCCCGTCGTCAACATGAACGGCGGCAGCGGGAACACGGGGATCAAGCTGTGAGCGACACACCGGACACCAACACCAGCACCCCCACCACCACCACCACGACGAATTACTACGGCGCCGTGGTCAACATGCATGACGGCCGGGAAAACATCGGGATCAACAACTACCGCCCCGTCGTCGACGCCACCGCCCACGACAACGACCTCCGCGCCACCGTCGAGGAACTCGTCCGCCTCCTCGGGGAGCTGCGCCCCCACCTCACCCCCGACCAGGACCGGGCCGTCGACCGGGTCCTGCCCGTGCTCACCGCGGATCCCGCGGCCCTGCCCGAGCGCGGCGGCCTCGTCCTGGGGCGTCTCGCGCAGATCGCGGCCGCCGTCGGTGCGGTGGGCCAGCCCGCCGCGGAGGCGGTGAACCGGCTCCTCGCGCTCCTCGGAGCCTGAGCGGGCGGAGCCGAGGGGGCCCACTGAAATGTAATGGTCCCAACCACAGTTGACCCATATACTCCGCCGCATGTCGCAGACCATGACGATCAGGCGTGCCAGTGCGGACGACGCCGACGCCCTCACCGCACTCGTGCAGCAGTCGGGCGCCTACTCCGGTCCGTACGCCGCGATGGTCGCCGGCTACCGGGTGACGCCCGACTACATCGACCGGCAGGAGGTCTTCGTCGCCCACGACGGCCGGATCCTGGGCTTCTACGCCCTCCTGCCGGACCGGGCCGAACTCGACCTGGCCTTCGTGGCCGATGCCGCGCAGGGGGCGGGGGTCGGACGGCTGCTCATACGGCACATGCTCGACCGGGCGGCCGCCGTCGGCCTCGCGCAGGTGCGGGTCGTGTCGCACCCGCCGGCCGAGGCGTTCTACCGCGCCCTGGGCGCCGAGCGCGTCGGAACGGTCGCCCCCGCGCCGCCGAAGGTGACCTGGGAGCGTCCCGAACTCCGCTTCCTCACGGGCGCCCCGTCCCGCGCGGCGACGTCCGGAACCCGGGTGATCGTCCTCAACGGCGGCTCCAGTTCCGGCAAATCCGGGATCGTGCGGTGCCTGCAAGCCGTCCTGCCCGACCCCTGGCTGGCCTTCGGCGTGGACACGTTGGTCGACGCCATGCCGCCCTCGCTCCGCACCTCGGACGCGGGGATCGGCTTCGCCGACGGCGGCGAGGTCGTCGTCGGCGAGACGTTCCGCACCCTCGACGCCGCCTGGGCCGACGGGATCGCCGCCATGGCCCGGGCCGGGGCCCGGATCGTCGTGGACGACGTCTTCCTCGGCGGCCCGGAGTCCCAGCGGCGCTGGCGCACGGCGCTCCAGGGGCTGGACGTCCTGTGGGTCGGCGTCCGATGCGACGCCGAGGTCGCCGCCGCCCGCGAGATCGCCCGCGGCGACCGCCCCTCGGGGATGGCCGCGGCCCAGGCCGAGTCGGTCCACCGGGGCGTGGTCTACGACCTGGAGGTCGACACCACCCGCACCGAATCCCTGACCTGCGCCCGCACCATCGCCGCGCGCCTCTGACCGGGAGCGGCGCAACACAATTGAACACGTTCAACGACTCTGGCAGTCTGTTGCCCAGCGGCCGCCGCCCATCGCGTGCCGCCCATCCGGCATGCCATGAGGGGGACGGACCGTGGACGAGAGCACGCCGTGGAAGAACCTGGGGATCATCGGGCTGCGGTTCGTCGACCTGGTGGTCCGCTACGCGACCATCTACGTGATCCCCCCGGCGCTCGGGACCGCGCTGCTGTGGCATTCCGGCGAGCCGTGGCGGCTCCTCCTCGTCGTCGGGGTGCCGTCCGTCCTGATCAGCTTCGTCTACGGGCTGACCTCCACCCTGTCGGAGGGTGAGTTCCGGGCCCGGCTCACCGGGTTGCTGCTGCTTCCGCTGCTTCCGCTGCTCCCGGTGTTCCTCTTCGTCCCGCTGATCTTCCCGCCCCTCCTCGCGGCTCAGGCGATCTTCGCCCTCTGGGCGATGCGCGCCCCCTTCCTGGGCCCGTCCCAGCTCCGCCGGCTGGTCCGCGCCGCGGTCGCCAGGCGTCACGGCGATGTGACCCAGGTCATCACAAAAGGGTGACACGGGGCTGTCGCGGACGCCGCCGAACCTTGCCGCATGACGACGACGAAGACGACCCCCGCCCCCGCCCTCCCGCTCACCGACGAGGACTGCCTCGCCGAGACCCTCGCCTTCAACGCCCGCTTCGAGGCCGAGGCCGCGAGCCGGCCCGTCCGCGGGGCCGCCCCCGACGCCGCCCTCCTCGCCCGGCTGCGCCGCGACCGGCTCGCCGGGGACGCCCCGCCCGTGCGGCTCCCGCAGGGGCGGGACCGGACCGTCGCGGGCGGGGTGCGGGTGCGGACCTTCGTGCCAGACGGCGGGCACGCCGAAGGGGTGTACCTGCACATCCACGGCGGCGGCTGGGCCTTCGGCTCCGCCGACGGGCAGGACGAGCGGCTCCGGGGCATCGCTGAGGAGGTCCGGCTGGCCGTCGTGAGCGTGGACTACCGGCTCGCGCCCGAACACCCCTTCCCCGCCGGCCCCGACGACTGCGAGGCCGTCGCCCGCTGGCTCGTCACCCACGCCGCCGCCGAGTTCGGGACCGACCGGCTGCTCATCGGCGGCGAGTCCGCCGGCGCCCACCTCAGCGTCCTGACCCTGCTGCGCCTGCGCGACCGCCACGGCCTCCACGGGGCCTTCCGCGCCGCCCACCTCCTCTTCGGCCCCTACGACCTCTCCATGACCCCGAGCCAGCGCGCCTTCGGCCCCCGCCCCCTCCTCAGCAACACCGAATCCCTCCGCGGCAGTTACGAATTGTTCTCCCCCGGCACCGGCCCGCAGGAGCGCCGCGACCCCGGGCTCTCCCCGCTCTACGCCGACCTGACCGGCCTGCCGCCCGCCCGCATCGTCGTCGGCACGGAGGACCCCCTGCTCGACGACTCCCTCTTCCTCGCCCGGCGCTGGCAGGCGGCGGGCGCACCGGTCCAACTCGGGGTCGTGGCGGGCGCGATGCACGGGTTCACCCTCTTCCCCCTCACCATCACCGAACGGGAGCTCGCGCGCGAACGGCGGTACCTGGCCGCCGCCGTCGCAGCCCGGTAGCGTCGGCCCCATGGACCGCACCACCCGGCTCTACGCCCTCGTGGAGGAACTGCGCGCCTGCGCCCCGCGTCCGCGCCCGGTCGCCGCCCTCGCCGCACGCTTCGAGGTCAGCACCCGCACGGTGCAGCGCGACCTCCAGGCGCTGATGGACGCCGGCGTTCCCGTCCGCACCGCCCTCGGGCGGGGCGGCGGCTGGACCGTCGACCCGGCGATGACCCTGCCCCCGGTCCACTTCACCGCCGACGAGGCCGCGGCCCTGGCCGCCGCCCTCGCCCACGCCGACACCCCCTACGCGGCCGCCGCCCGCACCGCCTACCAGAAGCTCCTCGCCTCGATGACCGGCCCCACCGCGGCGGCGGCCGAAACCCTCGCGGCCCGGATCGTCGCCCTCCCCTCCCGGACGGAGCCGACGGTCCGCGAGGCGGTGGAACGGGCCCTCACCGACGGCACCGTCCTACGGCTCACCTACGTGGACGCGTCCGGCCGCCCGAGCGAACGCGCCGTGGAACCGGCCGGCCTGCTCACCGCCGAGGGCCGCTGGTACCTCATCGCCTGGTGCCGCACCCGCCGGGCGGGCCGCGGCTTCCGCCTGGACCGCATCACATCGGCGACCCCGACCGAAGAACCGTCCCACCCCCACGACCTGCCCACCCTCCTCCGCGGCTCGGCCGCGGCCACCGCGACCCGCCCCGCCGCGTTGGACGTGAGCCCGCGCACGCCCCTGGTTTCGTGACGTGAGGGCCGTCAGGGCCGTGAGCGTCGAAAGGCGTCGTGTCAGTGGGTCCTACAACCCCGGTCCTTGGTCACCGTGTCGAAGAATGCCGTGAACAGTGCCGTTCGGGCTTGTTCGTGCGCGGTACCGCCCGCGTCCAGCAGCAGGTCGCGGTACGTGTCGTCGTAGCTCATGGCGACGTACAGGTCCCCCGCGGCGCAGGCGGTGACGGTGCGCGCGTTCTGCGGAGTGGCCGTCTCGTCTCGGCGTACCCCTTGGGTCAGGCGGGGATCCTCGCTGACGGCCAGGGTGATGCGAGGTCCGCCAGGGCCCTTCAGGGTGAGCTCACAGACCCTGGTCCTGGAGTCGCTTCCGGTCACTCGCTCGGTGCCGGGCTCCGCCCTTCCTCCGAGGAGGGCGGCGTCCGGCAGGCTGAAGCCCGACACGCCGCAGGCGTTGGCCGGATCGGTGGGCCGCGGTTCACCGGAGCCGGACGGACCCTGCAGGCGCAAGGGTGCCTTCAACACACTGCTGTCGGCGCAGCCGAGCCCTTCGGCGACGTGCCTGGCTGCGCTCATCGCCGCCCGGGCCAGATCATCGGGGGCGGCCCGGCCGTGGGTGAGGTTCACCTCGAGCGCCGGTACCTTCGCACGCTGAACGCCGGGTGGTGTCCTGCCGTCGCAGCCGGGAGGAAGCAGGACCCATGCCTGGGTTCCGGAGGCGGCGCCGGTGGCGCCGCCCACGAAGTAGGACGAGGCCGACGGGTCCTTCCACAGTAGCGAGCCGAAGGCGAAGTCAGCTTGCTCGAAGGCGAGTTCTGCCTTCATCTCCGGCTCGGCGGCTCCCAGGAACCTGCTGGTGCGCTGCACGGTGCACGAGAAACCGTAGGGATCCGATTCCTCGTGGACGCTCTTCCCGGTCAGCCTCCCGGGCCCGTCCAGTACGAGGCTCAGCTCCGATGAGGCGAGCGCGTCGTCGCAGAAGCGGCCCTGGCCCATGACGTCGGTGTTCCACCAGATGAGCAGTCCGGCGCAGCCGGCCAGGGCGAGCAGCGCGGCGATTCCTGCGCGCGCGGTTCGCCGACTGATGCGAGTACGCGGGGGGATGGTGGTCACTTCCGTTCTCGCAGGGCGAGGTAGGCACTTTCACGTCCACTGGTGTAGCTCTGCTGAGCCTCTCGCTGGGCCGCTCCGACACTGGTCGCCGACTGATGGGTCTCGTTTCCCCAGCTCAGGAAGAACCTGTCGAGGTCTGTCTGCGCGGCGTCGTTGGCGGAGCTGATGCGCTCACGTGCCAGCAGGCCCTGTTCCGAGGTGACTCCCTTGAGCCATTCGTTCCAGGCCCCGTCAACCGTTCGCTGGGCGAGGTCTCCGACGACGGGTATGCCGGTAATGGCGCCACCGATGACGTGGTACCCGTACACCCGCTTGTCACCGGCCGCGCTCAGGACGGCGTCGCGCTCGCTGAGCGCGATGTCACCGCCTATGGCGTTGATCGCACCGTTGACTTCCCCGATCTTGGCCGCGCGGTTCTTGAGGGCTTCGGGATCGGTGAGGTCCGAGGTGGTGAGCTGCTCCGCCATGTAGCGGCGCTCGGACTCATGAAGGAGGAAGTAGTTCTCCGGATCCTCGGACACGCCTCTCAGCACACGCAGCACACTGCTTCTGCTGTTCTGGATCCTGGAGTCGTCACCTGCGGGCAGCGCATCGTGCTTGCCCACCCTGTCCCCGGGTCCTTCGCCGGCGATGATGTCCACAAGGTCCGGGGAGTAGGACGACAGGGCACGGGCGAGCGGGCCGCGTACGTTCGCGTACTCCTCGCTCTTCAGGACGCTGTCGCCCTGCCCCTTCAGCGCACCCTTGTCGTCCCGGCCGTTTCCGTCGCCGTAGTCGAACAGGTTGACGGCGTCGTGCATGATGCGGGCCTCGGCCTCGGAATGACGGGTGATTTCCGTGCCGAGGGCTCCCGGGGTGTGGCCGGTCGTGCCGGTTTCCAGGATGAGTCCCAGGCCTGCCCTGACGTCCTTGTCGAAGGTGTCGGCGGTTACGTGCTCGCTGTTCCCGATCCACGTGCTGGTGTTCACGTGCCTCCAGTCGCGGTCCTTGAGCAGGTACTGGAGGTTGTCGTTCTTGCCGTCCGGGCCGGGGTCGAGGTAAGAGGTGGCGGCCTCGGGGTTCTTCGACATGATCCCGAGGACACCATCGAGGGGATCGTTGGCGAACCAACCCCGGTTGTCACCACTGAAGTTGCCCGTGAGGTCCCAGATGTCCGGGTTGCCGCCTTGCTTCTTGTCCTCGGCCTTACGGATGTCCTTGGCCAGGTCGTGCAGGAAGGGGGTGGAGTACCCGTCGCCATGCTGCATGAGAGTGGCCAGGCTCT
This sequence comes from Streptomyces sp. NPDC058157, assembly GCF_042884105.1. NCBI lineage: Bacteria > Bacillati > Actinomycetota > Actinomycetes > Kitasatosporales > Streptomycetaceae > Streptomyces > Streptomyces sp. NPDC058157. The sequence goes on along the minus strand of NZ_JBHVUQ010000017.1, from coordinate 22,236 downwards.
GATAGCCGTGGGCCTGCTGGCCGTGACTCCGGCCGAGGGTGTAGTCGCCGATCTGCTTGAGGTCGTACGAGGCGAGGCCGGCCCTGTCGAGCTGGGTGCGGAAGTTCTTGTAGAACTCGGACTTGGGGTCCTGCATCGCGTTCGACAGCGAGTTCGCGAGCCCCTTCTCCACGGCCAAGTAGCGCTGCTTGTTGCCCTTGTCGTCGCCGTACGCGTGGTCGTTCAGCTTGTTCGTGAGCTTCAGGGTGTTCTCCGCGCCCATTCCGTTGAGGAAGGTCTGGTTGAACTCCTGGCTCTTGGCGTTGTCGCGGAAGGAACGGTCCAGCTCGGCGTAGTCGGCGGCCGTGACGTTCTCGCCGCTGTTGATGCGGGTGGCGATGGCTTGCGCGTTGCGGGCCTCGTAGACCTCGATGTCGCCCTGGGCACCGGCGTTGAAGCCGCCGGCGGTCTCGTCGTGGCCCCCACCGAGGGCGTCCTTGTTGCTGTCGACGACCACCGCGTCGAGGGCGATCTTGACGCCCTGATCGGCCTCCGAGACCGCCTTCACCCGGTCGTCGATGTGCTGCTGCCACTTGGCTACGGCCTCGCGGACGGAGGCCTGGCCGTCCGGGTCGTGGTGGTAGGCGCTGGTCTCGGCAGGGGTGAGCCTGGAGAAGTCGAAGGCGACCCTTCCCGCGTCCGAGACGGTCATGCCGGCCTTGACCGCCTGGTCCCGGGCGCTCTCGACCCGGTTCCTCAGGTCGGTGAACTGCTCGTGGGCGTCGCGTAACAGACTCGCGATCGCCTTCGCCTGGATCTGAGCCGCGGAATACTCGTAACGGGTACCCGCGAAGGTGGATCGGGCCGCACCGGCACTGACGCCGAGCCAGTTCGGCCCGATGGTGATCTTCTGGACGGTGTCGCCGTAGCGGCTCTCGACCTTCTTCAGCTCCTCCGCCATGGCGTCCCACTTGCCGGCGGCCGTCGTCAGCTGGGAGAGGTCGGTGGTCATCACGTGGTGGTACGTCAGCATTTTCGCTCCTAGAGCTCGTTGAGCTTCGAATGCCGTGCGATGGCCTTGAAGGCGTCACCCGTCGCGATGTCGTTGCGCGCGAAGATCCCCGAGGCGCCGCGCAGTGAGCCCTTCTCCGAGGCGAGTCGGCCCATCAGCACCTTGACCTGCCGGTCCCAGGTGTCCGACACCTTCTTCAGGCCCGCCGCCGTGTCCCAGTCCGCGAACGTCTTCACCGCCGTGTTGGTCGCCTCGTCCGCGTACTCCGCCGCCTTCTTGGTGTTCGGCTGCAGCTCGGTCTCGATGGTGTTCGCGGCGTCCGCCTTCTGGGAGGGCGTGGAGGCGAAGTCCGCCGACCCTCCCGGTCCTAACCGGCCCTGGCCGTCCCGTTCCGCTGGCATGTCCCCGCCCTCCCCGATCGGTGGACCGTGATCGTAGAACGGTGGTTCGTCCGCGTTCCAGAAGGAACGCGGAAAGAAGCCGTCAAGATCCCGAGCTCGGGATCCCGACGGCTCGGGGTGGGTCAGCTGCCGCCGGGTTGGAGGACGCCGTTGACGGTGAGGCGGTAGGGGGCGGCGAGCTTGATCGTCTCGGTGGGTTCGTAGTGGTCGACGATGGCGAAGACCGTTGTCGCCCGGGTGCCGACGAGGCGGCGCAGGTGGCGTTCGTCGAGGGTTGCGTGGTGGTCGGTGTCGAGGGGGACGTCGGCGGTCCAGGCGTGCTTGTGGTCGTCCGTGTAGGCCACGAGGCGCAGGCTGATGCCGGGGATCTTGTGGATCTGGTAGTCGCTGATCGTCTGCCAGCCGGTGAGGGTCGAACCGTCGGAGATCGGGGTGGAGCCGGACCTGATGTTGTCGATCCACAGGCCCGGTCGGCTCTCGATGGTGTCGGTCTGGTAGCGGAAGGCGACGAGTACGGTCCGGCCCGCGAGGTCGGAGAGGTCGATGCTCTGGTGGGTCCAGCCGCCCGAGTCCCCGTTGAAGCCGGGCAGGAGGGCGCGCAGCGCCGGGTCGGCGTCACCGGCCAGGGAGGTGACCATGCCCGCGCTGCGGCGTGAGGTGAAGGTGGCTCCGCCGTCGGTGGAGACCTGGACCGCGGCGAGGTCGTAGCCGGGCTCGATGTCCCAGCGGGCGTCGAAGGTGAGGGTGGGGTCGGCCGGGTCGACGGTGATCGGGCGGACGATGCTGCGGTCGAGGTTGACCTCGTCGTTCACGGGGCCGGAGGAGAGGGCGGGGTCGCCAGTGGCGTGGCCGTCCGGGTCGACGGTCCATTCCACCGGGCGGGTGGGGTACACGGCGGGGGCGTCGAAGGTGAGGGACTTCAGGGCGCCGGTGGGGAGGTACGCGCCGGACGCGTCGCGCAGGCGGACGAAGTCCGCGCCGTTGGAGGGGGCACCGGGGCGGGCGTACGCGAAGGGGGTGTCGAGGTTGACCGTGGAGTGGAACGACGGCAGCTGGAAGCGGCTCGGGTCGGCGCCGGTGAGCTTCGCGCCGTCGTCCAGGATCCGGTCGAGGGCCGTCGCGGTGGACCAGTCCCGCAGGATCGCGGAGGGGTCGTCATGGATCCCGTGCCGGGTGAGGGTCTTGGCGAGGCGCTCGAAGCCGGAGCCGCCCCCCTGGAAGAGCAGGTCCCGTACGAACTCCTTCCCGTAGCGGTGTGCCAGGAGGTGGATCAGGGTTTCGGAGGCCCCGTAGTCGCAGAACACGCTGAGCCCCGGGTCGGGCCAGAGGGTCAGCGAGTTCTCGGGCCCGCCCTGCCGCGCGCCGAAGGGGTCGGTGTAGCCGGGCGGCATCGCGGCGTCCTGGCGGCCCTGGTAGCAGGCGGTGGTGAGGCTGGCGAGCGAGTCGACCCTGCGGTCCACGTAGCCGGTGAGCCATTCGGCCCAGTTGGCCGTGCCCTCGACGGTCCAGGAGGGGCCGTCGGTGTCCTGGGCCAGGCTGTGCCAGATCACGTGGTTGTACTCGTGGGCGGTGATGCCCTCGATCTCGTGCGGGATGGGGAAGCCCTGCTGGTTGCGGCAGGGGGCCGGGCCCAGGTTCGGCGGGTGGGCGCCGAGGGTGGTCCGCCAGGCGGAGGCGCGGACGACGAGGAAGTTCCGGTCGACCGCCTCGACGGCATCGCCGAGGAACTCCCCGCCGGACGGGATGTTGTCGACGAGGACGACCACCCGGTCGCCCTTCCCGCGCCAGGCGTCCCCGGGGATGCTCGGGTCGAGCAGCTCCGGCTTGGCGTGGCTCCCGTCACGGGGCTTCGGCACCCCGAACACCTCGGCCTCGCGGGGGCGCATCACGTGCTCGAACTGTTCGCCGAGGTAGCGCAGTTGCTGGTCGGTGACCACGAGGTCGTCGGCGTTGGAGCTGCGGCACTCGTCGCTGTCGACGCGCATGTCCCCGTCCCGGACCCAGAACTCGGCGTGCGGGGTGAGGGAGCGCAGCCGGAACTCCCGCAGCACGGTGGCGGAGTCCCAGTCGATGGTCGGCCAGGTCCGCAGGGTGCCGAGCGGCGCGTCGCCGCCCCCGTACCGCCCGGCCTTGGCCTGCTCGGCCAGGTGGGGGGAGCGGCGGCCGTGGTGGTGGGCGGAGTGGGGGGCGGATCCGGAGTGCCGTCCGGGTGGGGCGGAGGTGTCCGCGTGGGCGTGGGCGGAGGGGAGGACCCAGGTGGCGACGAGTGCGGTCAGGAGGGCGGTCCACCACGCGATGCGGCCGCGCGTGGTGGAGGGGGCGGGCTGGCGCATCATGTCTTCTTCCGGGAGAAGCGGATGATGCGAAAAGCTAGCGAAACGGGATCTTCCGGTCGGGCATGTCGGCCCGGGGTGTGTCGTCAGCCGTCGTCCGGGCCGAGCGGGTGATCGGCCTTGCCGGCCTTGACGCGTGTGCAGTCGTGCGGGGTGCCACCCCGGCTCCGCGATGTCGACACGGTACTGGCTCCGCCAGCCGCGCGCCCTCGGCCGCGCCATCGCGGCAAGGGCTTCGAGGCAGGTCGTCTCGTCGGTGCAGCCGCAGCGGGCCGCCAAGGTGCTCAGCCGCTCCGGGCCGATGGTGCGCACGCCCGACTCGGAGTTGGGATCTTGCCCGCGGTCGACGCCCGGGAGTCCGGCCGCGCATTCCGCCGTCACGCCTGCGTGGAGGCGCATCTCACGCAGCGCGGAACCGAGCCACCGCGGCCCAGACCGCCTCTGAACCCGGCGGGGGACCCCGTGTCCGGGCCGCGCCGCCCCTGTGAAACCCCCTCGCGCCACCGGCGGGCCGGATCCGATACTCCGGGCATGTCATCGCAGTACGAGATCCGGGCGGCCTACGACTCCCACGGCATCACCGTCTACCAGGCCTACCCGGCCCCCATCGCCGACGCCGCCCTGCGCGCGGGCCGGTTCGTCGCGCCGTTCTCCTTCCAGCGGATGACCTGGATCAAGCCGTCCTTCCGCTGGCTGATGCACCGCAGCAACTGGGCCCGCAAGCCCGGCCAGGAACGCGTCCTCGCCGTGCGGATCAGCCGGGCGGGGTGGGAGGAGGCCCTGTCCCGGGCCGTGCTCACCACCGGCGACCCCGCCGCCCTCGCCGGCGCGGCGGTGCACGTCCAGTGGGATCCGGAACGCTCCGTACGCGGGGCGGCGCTGAACCACTACAGCATCCAGGTCGGCGTCGGCCGCCACCTGGTCCGTACCTTCGCCGACGAGTGGACCACCGGCATCACCGACCTCACCCCGCAGGTCCGCAAGGCCGCCGCCCTCATCCAGGGCGGGCAGGCGGCCAGGGCGGCGCGGCTGCTGCCGTGCGAACGGGTCTACCCGCTGCCTCCCGCCCTGGCGGCCCGGGTCAGGCCTTGCGGGGCTGGTTGAAGCGCAGCATGTTCCCGGCCGGGTCGCGGAAGGCGCAGTCGCGGACCCCGTACGGCTGGTCCATCGGCTCCTGGAGGACGTCGGCGCCCGCCGCGCGGATCCGCTCGAAGGTGGCGTCGACGTCGTCGGTGGTGAAGATGACCCCGCGCAGCATGCCCTTGGCCATCAGCTCCGCGACGGCCTGGCGGTCGGCGGGGGTGGCGTTCGGGTCGGCGAGCGGGGGCTCCAGGACGATCTCCACGTCCGGCTGCGCGGGCGAGGCGACGGTCACCCAGCGCATGTTCTCGTACCCGACGTCGTTGCGGACCTCGAGGCCCAGGACGTCCCGGTAGAAGGGGATGGCCTTGTCGTGGTCGTCGACGGCGATGAAGCACTGCGAAAGCTTGATTCCCATGCCCCAGACGCTACGCGGGGCCGCCGGGTTTGGCTTCTCCGTTCCTGACCGGCCGGGTGTGGATCTTGACGATGCAGGCGGGGATGGCGGCGCTGTCGCCGTGGTCGCGGGCCCGGTAGGCGCTCGGGCTCTCGCCGACCAGCTCGGTGAAACGGGAGCTGAACGAGCCCAGCGACGTACAGCCGACCTCGAAGCAGACCTCCGTCACCGACAGGTCGCCGCGCCGCAGCAGGGCCTTGGCCCGTTCGATGCGGCGGGTCATGAGGTAGCCGTAGGGGGTCTCGCCGTAGGCGGCGCGGAAGCTGCGCTGGAAGTGGCCGACCGACATCAGGGCGATGCGCGCCAGGGCGGGGACGTCGAGCGGCTCCGCGTAGTCGCGGTCCATCGCGTCACGCGCCCGGCGGAGCCGGACGAGGTCCTCCAGGTTCATGGCCCCCACCATCTCACAGGGCGAAATCCTCCTGCCAGAGCCGATCTTGGGCGCCTAGGCTGCGCCGCATGTCGCAGCAGTCGCCGCAGCCCGTGAAGCTCCTCGTCCTGATCACCACCCTCCCCGGCCGCGGCCGGGAGCAGCGGGAGGCGTACGAGCGCCTCGCGCCGCTGGTCCGGGCGGAGGAGGGGTGCCTGCGCTACGACCTCCACGGGGTGGCGGACGACCCGGACCGCTTCGTCCTGGTCGAGGAGTGGACCTCGAAGGCCGCCCTGGCCGCCCACGACGCCACCCCCCACATGATCGAAGCCGACGCCACCAGCCCCACCTTCCGCGCGGGCCCGGCCCAGGTCCTGGAACTGACCACCGCCACCACCCCCCTGTCCTGAAGCCCCTTACCCGCTCGTTCGAACGTTCGATGGTGATCGCGCGCATATGATCAACACCATCCGACGTGGGGGGATCGGGATGGTGACCTACAACCACATCATGACCACGAATTTCGGTCTGCTGGTGTCAGCGGCCGCCAAGTGGGAGGCGATGGCGGGCGAACTGCAGAAGGTCGAGAGCCGCTACGGCGAGACCGTGCAGACGATCACGATGGGTGACAACTGGTCGGGTGTCAGTGCCGGTGTCGCCCTGACGAAGTTCACCGCGACCCGCTACGAGTACTCCGCCGCGCAGAGCCAGGCCAAGGCTCTCGCGAGTCTGCTCCGCGGAGCGCACGAGCAGTTCACCGACCTCAAGGCCAAACTGGAGAGCGCCCGCGACGACGCGGTCGCCGCCGGGATGACCGTCTCCGGCGAGGGCCGCGTCGCCTTCGACCACGCCAGGCTCACCCCGGCCGAGCGCAGTGCCTACCAGCACGACCCGGACGGCCAGGCCACCGTCCGGACGGCGGTCGAGGCATGGCAGCAGCACATCGACGACCGGGTGAAAGCGGTGGCCGAGGCCGACACGCACGTCAAGGACGCCCTTGAAGCCGCCGTCGTCGACAGCAACAGGGACGCCCTGGGCAGGGGTGCCGACGAGACCCTCACCGGCTTCAACAACTACGCCGAGGGTGACCTGGCCAAGGCGAAGAAGCACGAACCGGCCGACATCAAGACGCACCCCGACGCCTTCACCGTGACCGGACCCGACATCGGCTGGACCACCAGCGGCCTGAAGTACGGCAAGGAGGGTTCGTTCAAGGGGTACGCCGACCTCTTCCACGTGTCCGGTAAGGGGGAGGACCACTTCGGGGGGCTGAAGCTTTCCGGGGTGGAGGACATCTACGGCGGCGCCAGGGTCACCGGGAACTACGGCCTGACGGACAAGGGCGCGGGCGCCAAGGCCGAGGCGTCGACCGGCCTGCGCTTCCTGCAGGAGGGCCGGGCCGAGTACGGCGCCCACAGCGGTTACGCGCGCCTGGAGGCGTTCGCCGGAGCAGAGGCTTCGAGCACCGCCCAGGCGGGCGAGAACGAGGTCGCCATCGGGGCGAAGAGGTTCGCCGGCGGGAAGATCACCGCCGCCGGGGGTGTGGAATCCGGCGGCCTGGGTGTCGGTCTGACGGGTGAGGGCTGGGTCGGCAAGGGGACGGAGTGGTCCTACGGCTGGAAGCGGGACGCGGGGACCGGTGCGTGGAAGTTCGGTGCCGCCGCCGGCGCGGCCGCGCCGTACGGAGGCAAGCTCGGGCTGGAGATCACGGTCGACCCGGGCAAGATCAGGAAGACGGCCGCCGACGTGGCGCACGAGATAGGCAGCTGGTTCGACTGATGGACGTTTCCGCCGAGGGAGGATCCGTGATGCCCGCGACACTGCCGGTGCCGGTCGAGTTCACCTTGCCGGCGGGCTGGCTGCCCGCGGCCGCCCCGCCCGGTGTGGCCCACGCCGCGGTCCTTCCCGGGCCTGACGCGGGGTTCTCGGCGAACATCACCGTGGACGGCGGATTCCCCCGGGAAGAGGTGACGGCTACGGAGCTCGCGGATGCGTCGGCGGCGCGGATCCGGGAGTTCGCCCGAGAGGTGGCGGTGACCCACCGCAGCGAGTTCGGACCGGCCGACGCGCCGGCGCTGGCCCAGCGCATCACCTTCTCGGCCCTGGAGGGCGGGGCGCGCCGGGACTTCGTCCAGTCCCAGGTCTACCTGTTCCTGCCGGACGAGGAAGACCCGCGCAAGCGCGCGCTCGTACGGCTCGCCCTGACGGCCACCCCCGCCCAGTACGGCGAAGTCCTGGCAGACTTCCAGGACTTCGTGCGCACGGTGCGCACGGTGCGCACGCGGACCGGGGCGGAGGGCTGACGGTGGGGCGGCTGTGGGACAGGTTCATGGGGACGAAGCACCCCGCCGAAGGGGTCAGGCCCGTGCCCGCCGCCGAGTTGCGGGAGGCGCTGTTCGCGGTGGGGGGACCGGACGTCCCGTTCCGGATCCGGCAGGGCTTTCCCAAGGAGAAGGCCGACGTGGTGGCGGAACACCGCATCCCGGAACTGGAGCTCACCGTCAAGGTGCGGATGCGGCTGCTTCCCGTGCGCCGTGAGGTGGAAGTGATCACGGAGCAGTGGGGGAGGGTGTCGTACGAGGGCGGGAACAGGCAGTACGCCCGTGGGGCGGGCACCAGGAGGGCCCGGCAGTGGCAGTTCCAGAAGGGCCCCGACGGGCGCCGGCGGATGGTCGAGACCTTCCGCTACGACTCCCGCGACATGACGGACCCCCTCCAGCGCACGGTCCTCGACGGGGGCTGGGTCTGGCGCCAGGTGATCTTCGGCAGCTGAGGCACCGCCGCACCCCCGCAGCCCGCACCCCGATGGACCCCGTGTCTGTTCTGACCCCTCCTGTCCCGGTTCGGTAGCGTGGTACGGCGTACGCGCCCGACGATCAGGAGGGGCACGCCGGTGCCGGGTTCCAAGCGGAGGACACGGGCGGTGGTGCGGGGTGCCGAGGGGCTGGACGCGCGGCTGCCGCTGGGGGAGGTCGCCAAGGGGGCGGTGCGGAAGGTCTTCCCCGACCACTGGTCCTTCCTCCTCGGCGAGCTCGCCCTCTACAGCTTCGTCGTCCTGCTGCTGACCGGGGTCTACCTGTCCTTCTTCTTCGACCCCTCCCTGCGCGAGAGCGTCTACCACGGCTCGTACGGGCCGCTGCGCGGCGTGCGCATGTCGCAGGCCTACCTCTCCACCCTCCGCATCAGCTTCGACGTCCGGGGCGGCCTGCTGATCCGCCAGGTCCACCACTGGGCGGCGATCGTCTTCCTCGCCGCCATCGGCGCCCACCTGCTGCGCGTCTTCCTCACCGGGGCCTTCCGCCGCCCCCGCGAGCTCAACTGGACGATCGGCGTGACCCTGTTCGCGCTGGCCACGCTGGAGGGGTTCGCCGGCTACTCCCTCCCCGACGACCTGCTGTCCGGCACCGGGCTGCGCATCGCGCAGGGCATCGTGATGTCGGTTCCGGTGGCCGGTTCGTACCTGGCCTTCTTCGCCTTCGGCGGGGAGTTCCCGGGCCTCGACGTCATCCCCCGGCTCTACCCCGTGCACGTCCTGCTGGTGCCCGGCCTGCTGCTGGGCCTGATCACCGTGCACCTGCTGCTCGTCGTGCACCTCAAGCACACCCACTGGCCGGGACCCGGCCGCACCGGCCGCAACGTCGTCGGCCTGCCCTTCTTCCCGCAGTACCTGGCGAAGTCGGGCGGGCTGCTCCTCCTCGTCTCCGGCCTGCTCGCCGCCCTCGCCGCCCTCGCTCAGGTCAACCCTGTCTGGGTGTACGGGCCCTACCGCCCGGACCTGGTCTCCACCGGCTCCCAGCCCGACTGGTACATCGGCTTCCTGGAGGGCTCCCTGCGGCTGATGCCCGGGACCGAGACCCGGCTGTGGGGGCACACGGTGGTGTGGAACCCGTTCGTGGCGGCCGTCCTGCTGCCCGGGGCGTTCTTCACCGTGCTGTACGCCTATCCCTTCTTCGAACGCTGGATCACGGGCGACACCGGCGAGCGGCACCTGTGCGACCGGCCCCGCGACCGGCCCGTCCGCACGGGGCTGGGCGCGGCGGCCCTCGCCTGGTACGCCGTGCTGCTGCTGGCCGGGGCCCAGGACGTCCTCGCGTTCGTCTTCGCCGTGCCCCTGCCGGAGCTGACCTGGACCCTGCGCGCCGCGTTCTTCGTGGTGCCGGCGGCGGTCTTCTGGCTCACCCGGCGGCTCTGCCTGGCCCTCCGGGACCAGGAGCGGGAGCTGCTGACCGGCGGCGCGGGGACGGGCCTGGTGCGCCAGGGCGTCGAGGGCGGCTTCCACCCCGAGCACCGGGCCCTGCCGGCCGGCGAGCGGTACAGGATGCTGGTGGGGGAGCAGCCGCGGCCGCTGGAGGACGACCACGACCCGACCCGCCCGCTGCCGTACCGGGTGCTGAGGCGGGCCCGGGCGGCCGTCAGTTCCTGGTACTACCGCGACCGCGTCCCCTACCCGGTGACGCCCGAGCAGCGCGAGGAGATCGCCGAGGTGACCGCCGGCCCGGACCGCCCGGCGGCCCCGTAGCCCTACTCCGGGTGGTCGAGGTTCTGGAAGGCGAAGCCGAGGATCCCCGACGCCAGGGCCCCGAAGCCGATCAGGAACAGCCACAGTCCCTGGACCACCCCCAGAGCCGTCAGCGCCGCGCCGACGGCGGTCAGGACGGGGTGGTAGCTGCGGTCGGGGAAGAAGGTCCGCCGGCCGGAGGCCTCCGCCACCTCGGCGTCGTCGCGGTCCTCGGGCCGCTCCCCGCCGCGCTGGTGCCGGCGCCACAGGAAGGCGGCGACCAGGGCCGACATCAGGAAGGACACGCACAGCGCGGAGCTGCCCGCCGGGTCGGCGGACAGCAGGCGGTAGACCACGGCGGTGGCCCCGAAGAACAGGGCCGTTCCGGTGAACAGCCAGGCCTCAGCCTTCACGGGGCACCTCCGGGTGGTGCAGGTCGAAGGCCGGGGACTCCGAGCGGATCCGCGGCACGGCGTGGAAGTTGTGGCGGGGCGGCGGGCAGCTCGTCGCCCACTCCAGCGAGCGGCCCCAGCCCCAGGGGTCGTCCACCGTCACCGTCCGGGCCCCGCGCTGGGTCCTCCACACGTTGTAGAGGAAGGGCAGCGTGGAGATCCCCAGCAGGAAGGCGCCGATCGAGGAGAGGGTGTTGAGGAGGGTGAACCCGTCCGACGCCAGGTAGTCGGCGTACCGGCGCGGCATGCCCTGCTCGCCGAGCCAGTGCTGGACGAGGAAGGTCAGCTGGAAGCCGGGGAACAGGGTCCAGAAGTGCAGCCGGCCCAGCCGCTCGTCCAGCATCCGGCCGGTCAGCTTGGGCCACCAGAAGTAGAGCCCGCCGAAGGTGGCGAAGACGATCGTGCCGAACAGGACGTAGTGCAGGTGGGCGACGACGAAATAGCTGTCGGTGAGGTGGAAGTCCAGCGGTGGCGAGGCGATCAGGACCCCGGTCAGCCCGCCCAGCAGGAAGGTGACGAGGAAGCCGGCCGACCACAGCATCGGCGTCTCGAAGGAGAGCGAGCCGTGCCACATCGTGCCGATCCAGTTGAAGAACTTCACCCCCGTCGGCACGGCGATCAGGAAGGACAGCAGGGAGAAGAACGGCAGCAGGACCGCGCCCGTCGCGAACATGTGGTGCGCCCACACCGTCGCCGACAGCCCCGTGATGGCGATGGTCGCCCCGATCAGGGACACGTAGCCGAACATCGGCTTGCGGCTGAAGACCGGGACGATCTCACTGACCACGCCGAAGAACGGCAGGGCCACGATGTAGACCTCCGGATGCCCGAAGAACCAGAACAGGTGCTGCCACAGCAGCGCGCCCCCGTTCGCCGCGTCGAAGACGTGCGCGCCGAACTTGCGGTCCGCCTCCAGGGCCAGCAGGGCGGCCGTGAACACGGGGAACGCCAGCAGCGCCAGGATCGACGTGAACAGCACGTTCCAGGTGAAGATCGGCATCCGGAACAGGGTCATGCCCGGCGCGCGCAGGCAGACGATCGTGGTGATGAAGTTGACCGCGCCGAGGATGGTGCTCAGACCCGCCACGGCCAGCCCCATCGCCCACAGGTCGGGGCCCGTCCCGGGGGAGTACACCGCCCCGTTGAGCGGGGCGTACGCGAACCAGCCGAAGGCCGCCGCCCCGTCGGAGGTCAGGAACCCCGAGACCACCATCAGGCCGCCGAAGAGGTACACCCAGTAGGTGAAGGCGTTCATCCGGGGGAAGGCCACGTCCGGCGCGCCGATCTGCAGCGGCATCACCGCGTTGGCGAAACCGGTGAAGGTCGGCGTCGCGAACAGCAGCATCATGATCGTGGCGTGGACCGTGAACAGCTCGTTGTACTGCTGGTTCGACACGATCTGGAGCCCCGGCCGGGCCAGCTCGGCCCGCATCACCAGCGCCAGCACCCCGGCGAAGAGGAAGAAGCAGAAGGCCGTCACCAGGTAGAGGTTGCCGATCACCTTGTGGTCGGTGGTCGACAGCCAGCGCAGCACCGCCGCGCCCTGCCGGACCCGCCGGCCGGTCCGTGCCTGCGTCTGCGGCGGGGGTGAGGGGTCCAGCGCCGTCATCGGGTCCTCCAGGGAGCCTCGCAGCTTCCCGGCCCCGGGGCCCTGCGGCCCCGCAGCCGGGCGTGCACTCCCTTCGAGTACCGCCGACCCGTCCCGTCACCCGTCCGACGCGCCGGGGCCCGGCCCGGCGCGGCCCCCGTATCCCCCGCCCGGGGGAGCCCCGGCCGCCCGGGCGGCTACTGTCCGCCGTGGGCGCGGGTGATGAGGTCGGTCGCGACCTCCAGGGCCGCCAGCCGGGTCGCCTCCGGGTCGGCCTCGTCCACGTGCTGGAGGAACATCATCCCCGCGTGCAGCGTGAACAGGGCGCTCACGCAGCGGACCTGGTCCGCCAGCGGCCCGTCCTCCGTGCGCAGCAGCTCGACCAGGGTGAAGATGCGCTTCTTGACGATCTCGCCGATGCTCAGCTCGCGCATCGTCGCCTGGTTCTCGTGCATGAACCGGTAGAGCTGCGTGCCCGCGACCATCGCCTCGCTGTAGCGGCGGAGCATCTCGCGCTTGGTCTCCAGCGTCCTCGGCTGCTCCTGCGCCCATTCGATCAGCTCGTCGATGGGCCGCGTGCGGTCCTCGAAGACGCTGATGATGATGTCTTCCTTGGTCTTGAAGTGGTAGTAGAGGGCCGCCTTCGTGACCTCCAGCCGCTCCGCGATCTCGCGCAGCGAGGTCTTCTCGTACCCCTGCTCGGCGAACAGCTCCAGCGCGACGTCCTGGATGCGCTGGCGCGTGTTCCCGCGCCTGACCTGCGGTCCCGTGCCGCTGGAGCTGCTGGACATGTGTCTCCCCACGAACTTACTTGACGCCCGGCTAGTGACGGGTCTACCTTCCCCAGTGTAGTGAACTAGCCGGGCGGCAAGTAAGTGTCCGCGCAGGGAATGAAGAGATCGGTGTCACGGGGAGTGGACATGAGCGACGCAGTCAAGCAGGCCGGACAGGCGGAGGAGGTGAAGCCGCGCAGCGTACGGGTCGTCCTGATGGCCCTCATGATCGCGATGCTGCTCGCGATGCTCGACAACATGATCATCGGCACCGCGATGCCGACCATCGTCGGCGAGCTCGGCGGCCTCGAACACCTCTCCTGGGTGGTCACCGCCTACACCCTGGCCACCGCCGCCTCCACCCCGATCTGGGGCAAGGTCGGCGACATGTACGGGCGCAAGGGCTCCTTCCTCACCTCGATCGTCATCTTCCTCATCGGTTCCGCCCTCAGCGGCATGGCCCAGGACATGGGCCAGCTCATCGGCTTCCGTGCCATCCAGGGCCTGGGCGCCGGCGGTCTGATGGTCGGCGTCATGGCGATCATCGGCGACCTGATCCCGCCCCGTGAGCGCGGCAAGTACCAGGGCATGATGGCCGGCGTGATGGCCCTCGCCATGATCGGCGGCCCGCTGGTCGGCGGCACCATCACCGACCACATGGGCTGGCGCTGGTCCTTCTACATCAACCTCCCCCTCGGCGCCGTCGCCCTCGCGATGGTCAGCGCGGTTCTGCATCTGCCCAAGAAGAAGGCCAAGGGGAAGATCGACTACCTGGGTGCCGCCCTGCTGACCGTGGCCATCACCTCGACCGTCCTCGTGACCACCTGGGGCGGCACCGAGTACGCCTGGGGCTCCGGGGAGATCATCGGCCTGATCGTGGCCGGCGTCCTGGCGATCGCCGCCTTCGTCTACGCCGAGACCAAGGCCGCCGAGCCGGTCATGCCGCTGCACATCTTCCGCAGCCGCAACTTCACCCTGATGTCCGTCATCGGCTTCCTCGTCGGCTTCGCCATGTTCGGCGGCGTGCTCTACCTCCCGCTGTTCCAGCAGGCGGTCCAGGGCGCTTCGGCCACCAACTCCGGCCTGCTGCTCCTGCCGATGCTGCTCTCGATGATGGTCGTCTCGCTCGTCGTCGGCCGGATCACCACCAGCAGCGGCAAGTACAAGGTGTTCCCGATCGTCGGCGGCGCCCTCATGGTCGTCGGCCTGTTCCTCCTCGCGACCATGGACACCGGCACCACCCGCCTGGTCTCCGGCCTCTACATGGCCGTCCTCGGCGCCGGCCTCGGCTTCCTGATGCAGATCACGATGCTGGTCGCGCAGAACAGCGTGGAGATGAAGGACATGGGCGTCGCCTCCTCCTCCGCCACCCTCTTCCGCACCCTCGGCGGCTCCTTCGGCGTGGCCCTGATGGGCTCCCTGTTCACCTCCCGCGTCACGGACACCATGGCCGAGCGCCTCGGCCCGCAGGCCGCCAAGGCCTCCGGCTCCGCCCAGCTCGACGCGGCCAGCCTGGCCAAGCTCCCCGAGGCCGTCCGCGACGCCTACCAGCACGCGGTGGCCGCCGGCACGCACTCGGCGTTCCTGCTCGGCGCGGCCATCGCCGTACTCGGCTTCGCGCTCGCCTGGTTCGTCAAGGAGGTCCCGCTGCGGGGCGCCGGACCGGCCCAGGCCGGCGGCACGGGCGCCCAGGCCGCCTCCCCGGCGGACTCGCTCGCGCACTGACCCGCAGCGCATCGCACCGCACCACCCGAGAGGCGGGTGGGGCCCGGGACTTCCCCGGCCCCACCCGCCTCTCGGCGTGTTCCCAGGGGCCTGCGGGACACCCGTGCCATCAGTGACCAAAAGGGACCAAAGTCCTGATTACCTGGAATTTATAGGGCAATTAAGGGGAACCTTCTCAGGTTCGAAGGCGTCCTGATCCACATGACGCGCACGCAGAAGCACAGCCTCCGAGCCCGGATAGCCGTCGCGGCCTCGGCCGCAGCCGTCGCCGCCACCGTCTGGGGGGTCACCACCCTGCTCCCCGCCGGAGCGGACCACCCCGCCCATGACGCCGCGTCAGGCTCCGGCTCCGCCCCGGCGGACGGAAAGCCGGGCGGCGGCCCCGGCGCGCCGCCCGCGCCCTCCTCCGCCGTGCCCGACACCATCGCGCACGCCTCGGAGGCCGGCGGGAACGCCGTGAACGTCACCATCGACGACGGCCCCGACCCCCGCTGGACCCCCAAGGTCCTCGAAGTCCTCGCCGAGCACGACGTGAAGGCCGTCTTCTGCATGATCGGCCCGCAGGCCAAGGCCCACCCCGACCTGGTCAAGCAGGTCGTCGCGGCCGGACACCGGCTCTGCGACCACACCATGGACCACGACACGACCATGGCCAAGAAGCCCGTCGCCTACCAGGAGGCGCAGATCCTCGACGCGAAGAAGCTGATCGAGGAGGCCGCGGGCGGCGGTGCGAAGGTCGAGTACTACCGCGCCCCCGGCGGGGCCTTCACCCCCGACAGCCGGCGCATCGCCGCGGCCGCCGGGATGCGCCCCCTCGGCTGGAACGTCGACACCAAGGACTTCGGCAAGCCCGGCACCGCCGCCATCGTCGCCAACGTCAAGCGCGAGATCGGCAACGGCCCCACCGTCCTCTTCCACGACGGGGGCGGCGACCGCAGCCAGACCGTCGCCGCCCTCGACCAGGTACTGACCTGGCTGAAGGACGAGGGGCGGCCGACCGGCTTCCCGGTCCGCACCGCCCCCTGACACGCCGCCCTGACACGCCGCCTGACACGTCCCCTGACACGCCGCCGCACGGCGAACGGGTGAGGGTCTGCGCCCCGGCCCCGCCCACGGTGTTCCCTGGTCGCGCACGCAGCCCCGTACGCAGCCCCGTACGCCCGACCCGCCTGGAGGCCCCCGTGATCCCCGTGAACCAGCTGAGCGACCCCGCCGTCCGCGCCTTCGTCACCGCCGTCAACGCGGGCGACCGGCAGGCCTTCGGCGCGGCCCTGGCCCCGGGCGCCACCATGTCCGACGACGGCAGCGACCGCGACGTCAGCGACTGGGCCGACCGCGAGATCTTCTCCTCCAACGGCCACATGGACGTCGAGTCCGAGTCCGACGGCGGCCGCGCCCTGGTCGCCGACTACCGCAACGACACCTGGGGCGCCATGCGCACCGCCTGGCGGTTCAGCGTCGAGGACGGCCGCGTCAGCCGCTTCGAGACCGGCCAGGCCTGACCGGCGGCGCCACGCCTACAGCCCCCGCGCCACCTGGAGCACCGCCGCCGTCAGCGGGCCGTTCTCCGGGGCCGTCCCGCCCGGGAACCCGAAGCGGCGGCGCGTGTACCCGTACGCGATCCCCGTCACCGGGTCGGCGAACCCGTTGGCGCCGGCCGCGCCGCAGTGCCCGAAGGCCTCCGGACCCACCGCGTGCTGCTTCTCGAAGCCCAGCCCGAAGTGGTCCGCCTCCGGCACCACCGCGTCCTGTCCCGGCGTGTGCAGCCGCGCCACCTCGGCCGCCGTCTCCGGCGTCAGCAGCGCGGGCCGCCCGTCCAACCCGCTGATCGCCGCCGCGTACAGGCCCGCGATCCCGCGCGCCGTGCCGACGCCGCCCGCCGAGGCCGGGCCGAGGGCCTTCACCTTCGGGTGGTTGGCGTAGGTGACCATGTCCATGCCGTGGTGCATGTTGAACGACACCTGCATCAGCTCCGGCATCGGACCGCCCGCGGCCAGCAGCTCCAGCTGCGCCGGCGTCGGCAGCATCTCCAGGACCGGCTTCCAGCGCTCCTCCAGCTCGGCCGGCAGCCCCATGTACAGGTCCAGCCCGTACGGCGCCCGCACCCGCTCCTCGTAGACCTCCTGGACCGAACGGCCCGTCACCCGGCGCACCACCTCACCGGTCAGCGCGCCGATCACGAAGGCGTGGTAGCCGTACGCCGTCCCCGGCTCCCAGCGCGGTTCCTGCCCGGCCAGGGCGGCCGCCACGAGGGCGTCGTCCGCCATCAGCTCGTAGGAGAACTCGTCGACGGCGATCAGCCCGGAGCCGTGCGCGACCAGCTGCCGCACCGTCAGCTTCTCCTTGCCGTGGCCCGTGAACTCCGGCCAGTACTCCGACACCGGCCGGTCCAGGTCCAGTACGCCCTCCTGCGCCAGCAGCGCCACCACCAGGTGCGCGGCGCCCTTGGTGATCGAGAAGACCCCGCTGAGGGTGCCCCCGTCGGTGTCCTCGCCGCCCCACAGGTCCACCACGGTCCGGCCGTGGTGGCGTACCGCCAGCTGGGCCTCCGGGGAGTGCGGCTCCGCCGCCACGAAGGCCTCGAACGCCTCGCGGACCGGCTCCCAGCCCGCCTCGACCGTCCCATCGATCGACATGCCCATGACATCCCCCGTACTCGTTCGCGGATCGTTCCGCCCTTCGGCGCTCACACAACCAGAGCCGGTCGGTTCATATGCCCGCCATGGCCGGAATCTGTCACCTGTGCCCCCGCACCCCGCTCACGTACGGGTGAACGCGGCCGACGTGACGTTCCGGCCCCGCCGCGGGCGCCGTTGGGCCGGGCATGACGCGCACCCGCACCGCCGCCCTCACCCTCGTCGCCGCCGTCGCGGCCCTCACCCCCGTCCTCGGCCAGGCGGCCGCCACCG
Source organism: Streptomyces sp. NPDC058157 (assembly GCF_042884105.1). Classification (NCBI taxonomy): domain Bacteria; kingdom Bacillati; phylum Actinomycetota; class Actinomycetes; order Kitasatosporales; family Streptomycetaceae; genus Streptomyces; species Streptomyces sp. NPDC058157. The sequence continues at coordinate 4,659 of NZ_JBHVUQ010000017.1, read as the reverse complement.
CCGCCGACGGCAAGGGGGAGGGCAAGGGGAACCTCCCCCAGGACCCGGTCGGGAGCGGGAAGGCGTGGAGCAAGGACCAGAAGCACAAGGTGGAGGGGGAGGCCCGGTTCCACCCGGGGGTGCAGTACGAGACCGTCACCCGGCCCGGCCCCGAGGGCGCCCCCGAATGGGAGCGCAAGGTCGGGGACCCGAACACGCTGGCCTGGCTGCCCTCGTACGAGTTCGCCTGGACGGTCTCCGACGTGCTGGTGAACAAGGGCCTGACCACGAAGAACGGCAAGCACGCGCTCGTCCTGCACGCCGTGCTGCGCGACGCCCGGCACACCGCGGTCGCGCAGGTGCACAAGGAGCTTTCCGGCCAGGCGGCGACGGGCCGTCAGAAGGTGGCGGGGAACAAGAGGATCGCGTGCGACACCGGTGACTACACGGTGGAGTGGACGATCGAGCGCCCGGGCTACGCGACGGTGGGCGGCACACTGCGCTGGAACTCCAGCTGCGAGCAGTACCGGACGGCGTTCGCGGCGGAACACGCGGGACGGTAGCCGCGAGGGGGGATCCGGCTCGGGGGATCCGGCCCGGGGGAGGCCTGCCGCCCTGCGCACCTTGTGGGTGCTCGTCGGGCGACCGGGCCACGGCTCCTGGATCGAGGGCCGCAGACCATTCTGCCGTACGGACGAGGCGCGTGACGGGGGCCGAAGGTCCCGTCCCGGCCGTCGTTCAGCCGTTCTTGCGGCCGGCCTCGGCCGCCTTCGCGGCGATGCCCTCCAGCACCGCCTTGGCATCGCCGTTGGGGTCGGTGGCGTGGCCGATGTTGCGCTTGATGGTGTCGCTGACCGTCACCCAGGACGGGTCGTTGACCGGGTAGAGCTGCGCGCCGCGCAGGGCGGTCAGGAACTGCTCGTCGTTGCGGTCGAGGCCGCCGCCCGAAGGGGTGCGCGAGGCCGAGACCGTCGAGGGCAGCAGGTGGTAGCGGCCGGCGAAGTCCGACAGGTTCTTGTCCTGGTAGACGTAGTCCAGGAACTTGCCGATCTCCGCGCCCTTCCCGTTCTGCTTGAACGCCATCATCCAGTCGGCCACGCCCACGGTCGGCGGGTTCTCGCCCGCGCCGAGGGTGTCCGAGACCGGCATGGGGACGGCCTGGACGGTCATGCCCTTGGCGCGGGCCTCGTGCAGCAGCGAGGGGTAGCCGTTGACCATGCCGACCTCGCCGCGCAGGAACGCGGCGAAGGCGTCGGCACGGTTGAGCTGCGAGGGCGGGGTCGGGCCGGTGAGGCCGGGGGTGACCAGCTTCTCCTTGAGCCAGCGGAAGGTCGAGATGTTCTGGTCGGAGGCCAGGCTGTAGTTGCCGCTGCTGTCGGCGTACCCGCCGCCGTTGCTCAGCTCCCAGATCATCGCCTCGGCGTGCGCCTCCTCGGGGCCCAGCGGCAGGGCGATCGGGTACTTCACGCCCTTGTCCTTGAGCGCCTTGGCGTCGGCGGTGAGGTCGGACCAGGTCTTCGGGGGCGAGGTGATCCCGGCCTGCTTGAACAGGGTGTCGTTGTAGAAGAGGAGACGGCTGGACGCCACGAACGGCAGCCCGTAGAGGGTGTTGCCGACGGAACCGGCCTCGGCGAGGGGTTGGAGGAAGTTCGCCTCGGCGCTGATGGAGAGCAGTTCGTCCGCGGAATACAGCTTTCCCTGCGCCGCGAAGTCGGAGTAGGAACCCATCAGCGCCATGTCCGGCGCATTGCCGGCCTTGACCATACGGGAGACCTCGCGGTCGATGTCGGCCCAGGGCAGCAGCTGCACCTGGACCTTGATGCCCGGGTTGGCGGCGGTGAAATCCTTCGTCACCTTGTCCCAGAAAGCCTTGGAGCTGGTCGCCGGCGTATCGCCGTATTCGGCGGCCACCAGGCGCAGCGTACCGCTGTCACCTGTGGCCCCGGCGGAAGATCCGCAGCCGGACAGTGGTACGAGCAGGCCGAACACGGTCGCCGTGGCGGCGGCGCCGAACATTCTTCGTCGCACGGGTGGATACCCCTGATTTTCTTTTGAGTCCGGATATTACTTATGAGTTGCTCCGGGCTGGGGTGTCCCGCCGTGGCCCGTCCTGGCCGGAATTCTCTCCCGACGGCGGCGGAGTTGTTTCCATGGGGTCGGGCTTTGTGGTCAATGCTCCAAAACCCCTTTTCCGCATTTGTGTTTTCGAATATACGGCGATGAAATCGGACGCGCGTAGACCTACCGAAAAGCCCGTTTCCTTGCGGAAACGGCTTCTGTCGCGCGGGTGTCTCGGGGCGCGAGCCTCCCGCGGCTTTCCGCCCCGCGGCCCTAGCGTGGTCGCGTGACGAGGAATCAGGACATGGGGCGGCGAGCGGCCGCCGTGCTCTGCGTGGCGGCGGCACTGCTGGGCCCGGGAAGCCCGGCCGGCGCCTCCGCCCGACCCCCGGGGGCCGGGCCGGTCTACGTCGCCGACCTCAACTCCGACACGGTCTCGGTCGTGGACGCCCGCACCGGCAGGGTCGTGGACGCCGTTCCGGTCGGGCGCGGACCGGACAGCGTGGCCGTCAGCCCGGACGGCTCGCGCGTCTACGTCACCAACTCCGCGGAGGACACCGTCTCGGTGGTCGACGCCCGTACCAGGACGGTCGTCGCCACCGTCGCCGTCGGGGACGAACCGAGCCGGGTGACGGTCTCCCCCGACGGCCGGCGCGTCTACGTCGCCGACGTCGGCTCGGACGAGGTCTCGGTGGTCGACGCCCGCACCCTCGCCGTGACGGACACCATCGCGGTCGGCGACGCCCCGCTGGGCGTGGCCGTGACGGCCGACGGACGCACCCTGTACGTCGCCAACGCCGGCTCCGGCACGGTCTCGGTGGTGCGGACTGCCACCGGCAGGGTCACCGGCACCGTCCGCGTCGGCGGCGGACCGACCGCCCTGGTCCTCACCCCCGACGGCCGCAGCCTGTACGTCTCCAACCTGACCACGGACGACGTGTCGGTGGTCGACGTCCACCGCGGTATGGAAACGGACCGCATCCCGGTCGGGAAGCAGCCCGCGGGGATCGGGGTGCGACCGGACGGCCGCCGGGTGTACGTCGCCGACATCGGGTCCGACGCCGTGTCGGTGATCAGCACCCGCACCCGTGCCGTCACGGCGACCGTCGCGGTGGGCCACGGCCCCAACGGCCTCGCCGTCGGCCCGGACGGCACCCGGGTGTACGTCAGCGACTTCGACTCGGACACCCTGTCGGTCATCGACGCCCGGACGGACCGGGTGAGGCGCACGGTAACGGTCGGCGACGGACCGACGGGCGTGGCGGTGGCCCCCTAGGCCGTCTCTTCCGGATCTTGCCTGGCCCGCGCCGCCCGGCACCGCACCTCGCCGCCTTGGCGGGGCACCAAGTACGTCCAGTACGGCGGCGCCCCGCCAAGGCGCCGATGCACGGCACCGAACGACGCGGGCTTGACCGGCAAGATCCGAAAGAGACGGCCTAGTCGGCGAACTCGCCGGCGTACGGGTCGGGCTCGCCCGTCTCGGGGTTGCGGCCCTCCTGCCAGCGGCGCTGGGCCTTGCGCCAGTGCACGAAGCTGAGGTGGCCGGCGTCCCAGAAGGTGATGCCGACGGGGCTCACGTCGAACTCGTCGGAGCACATCCGCAGCAGGAACTCGGCCATGCCGTACGGGTACACCGCGAAGGCGTCCGCGGTGTGCCGCCCGACGACCAGGACCGGCCAGCGGTCCGGGTCGGGGTCGGTGGTGAGCCAGCACAGGATGTCGGCGCCGGCGGTGACCCCCCAGGCGATGATCGACTCCGGGTCCACGTCGAACGCGGCCCGCCCGCCCCCGGCCTCCCACGCCTGCCGGGCGTTGGCGGTCTCCTCGGCCATCTCGGCCGGGTCCCACTGGAGTCCGGGCTTCGGCAGGGGCAGCAGGATCCCGGCCTCGCCGTTGATGGATCCGGCGCCGAAACGGCCCATGAACGCGACGAAGTCGGCGGGGAAACGGGTGCCCCAGGCGGCCTCGGCCGCCTGCCAGTCGACGTCCTCGTCGGCGCCGTGCGTCGCCGGCATGATCTGCTCAAGCGCCTTGATCCGCGCGTTCTCCGTCATGCCCGCCGCTCCCCTGACACCCCACGTCAACCGCCCCAACCTACCGCCCGGGGGCCGTCGTGACCTAGGGGTGGTCGAAGGGCTCCAGTGAGACTGCGGCGCCGACGCGCAGCCCCCAGCCGGCCATCGCCCCGGCCTCCGCCTCCAGGACGTGGCGGGCGCGGGGGCGGGGGAGGCCGAGGCGGTTCGGGGGCATGGTGGTCACGGCGATGACGCGCAGGCGGCGGTCGAGGTGGGCGACGTCGATGGGGAACCGCATGCGGAAGGTGTGCACGGAGGCGGCGGGGGTGAGCAGGAGGGCGCCCTCCACCCCGTCCCGCCCCAGCAGGCCCCGTGTCCGGGCGCGGTAGGAGGCGGCGATCTCCAGGGGCACGGCGATGTCCCCGATCCGGAGGACCCCGGCCCCGTCCTGGTAACCCATGGCCCCACCCTAGGCTCCGCCTGGCTTGCCCGGGTGCCGCTGCGCGGAGCTTGCTCCCCGCCCCGCCCTTCCTCCGTTCCCACCTCAATCGCCGGTGCGGCTCAAGGATTCGCCTCAATCGCCGGCGGGGCTGGCATTGCCGCGCAG